>JBBRLW010000209.1:0-4784 GCA_038231115.1 Bacteroidia bacterium | reverse complement strand
GTTGAGCTAACCATTCGCAGGGGAGTTACGCTGAAAGAGGTTATTCCATCCCAGGCAAAGCTCAGCATCTTTCTTAAGGGATATTTTGACTCTCCTGCAAAACGCTCCAGGCGATCGTAGTACACTATATCCGATTTATATCCGATGTGTGGAAAAATTCCGCGCAGGAATAGATTTACTTCGGAATATTGCTCGAGGGCATCCAGTACTCTTCGGCTTGCCAGACGATAATCCGCGTGGTTATATACCAGCTTGACCTTCATTCTCCGCATAAGCGTATAAAAGAATAGAGCGGTCTGGCGCTTGAAATAAGTATCAGTTTTACGCTCTGCTCTGGCGCCATAGACAACATCATTTCCAGCTTTAAAAAGCTCGACCATTTTTTCAATGACTGTGATATCATCCTGAAGGTCAGCATCTATAGATATCAGACAGTCAGCATCTGTCCGGAAAGTCAACAGACCTGCGAGCAAGGCTTTTTGATGTCCTACATTTCCAGCCAGCTTTAATCCATGAATCAAAGGATACTTCTGATGAAGAACTTCAATAATTGACCAGGTTTTATCCTTGCTGCCATCATCTATAAAGCCGATGAAGCTTTCCGGATGAACTACACCTCGGGTAATCATGCTTTCCAAAATTTCAACGAGTTTGGAGGCAGTGTAATCCAGTACCTCTTCCTCATTATAACATGGCGCAACGATTCCGATAGTTGGCAATGGATTGAACATTAGATTATGCTCCATGAAATTCTATTGATGATAAATTAAGCTTGAACACGCGCGCAAATTTCCTCATAATGCCTGAATTTGCAAGAACTACTGCTGTCATTAGTGCCATACCGGGTTTGGAAGGCATGAGGTACCTGGGTTCCATGTAGGTAAATCCGTGGAAAATGACCAAAGCAAACCAGATTGTCCATAAAGGCCAGAGCCTGATGAGCCATCGGCGATATTTAAAGAGGAAAACAATGCTGCATATAAGAATGAGCATATTAATGAGATTGACGGCAATATGAATGAGGAAGTACACCACTTTTCCAGGGATCGGTCCTACTTTGAAGCGATCCGAGCTGGCGGAATTGATGATATAGATATGTCCATAAAAGGCACGGATAAAAAACTGCCGGATAGTAATCATCGGATTCGCTTTAATATCCTTGATGATCCAGCCTTTATAAGCATCTACGAAGCTTTCCTTGGTTATTTTTCTCGACTGGTGGATGGAATCCTGGCTGTGAACCCATCCTGCATAATCCCGACTTCCTATCCGGTAGGCATCATCCCAGTATCTTAAATCCAAAGGCTCATCCCTGAATTGAAATCTGCCCTCATGTACCACAAACATTAGCACACGCTCCTGAGAGCTGGAAGTTTTTCCTTCGGTTATTTTTTTAGCAATATTCAGAATTCCAAAACCTACACACAGCACAACAATAAAGGAGATAAACAGTCCGGATGCAAATCGATTGAAGAATGCTTTTTCCTTCCAGTATGCCCACAAAAGAACCAGAATCAGGAATCCAAGTACAAGTAGAGCATTGGGGCGATTAAGTATCAGGAAAATCAAGCCACCTGTCATTAATCCCCATCCCAATCGGGAATCGCCACCGGAGTCTTTATTTCGTTTCCACAGACTATATCCATAAGTGGCGATACAGACGCTGAAAAATGCAACGGACTCAGCCAGGATTCCCAGAGAGTAATATATATGTATAGGGAAAATGAAAAACAGCACGACTGCCAGCTTACCGATAAAATCATTGAACAGATTTCTTCCGGTTCTTCTGAGAAGTAACATCGACACGATCATAAAGATGTTAGTCCAGATTACGCCTGCATACCAGTACACCGAATCAGAACTTCCGGCAGGAATGAGAAGATAAGGGATCGTATAGAAGAGTATAGGTCCTGGAGCTCTCGTAATAACTACTTTGCTATAATCCGTTTTACCCTTGATATAATCTGTAAGTATTACGGTTTCCTTATGGAAATCATAGTCCCCAAAAGGCTTTGCTTTAAAGGGAGCCAGAATCAATCCGGCCATAATGATGATTGAAAGCAGGATGATGATGGCATCAAACCTGTCAAAACGCTTCCTGTGTTCTTCCATGCTAAATTCTTTGGATAGAATTCAACTTCAAACTTAGGATATAATTTATTGCCTTAGAATTAATACTCCACAGTCCAAGGCCGGCCGTTACACTTACCGGACATTATTGGTAGCCGAATTACTGTCAGCCGGCGTATTGGCCGCATCGGAGTTTTCGCGCATCTTTTCAGTAGTGGAGTCTGCCGCGTCCTGAGTCCGCTCGATCATTTTACCTGTTTCAGAATTTTTAGGCGCAAAGTATTGATTTACAAGGATAGGAATCAGAAAGCCGAACAATCCGAAAATGATAGCGATATTTCTGCGGCTCATCTTGAACATTCCGGGCTTGATCAATCCTGCAACCATCAAAGCCATTGATAGGGCTGCTATTACGTATAAGATCGTGTAAATTGTCATGCTATAAAATTTTGATTTTCACCCATAACAGTAGAGTATAGAATGGAGTTCCTGATATCTAATGATTTAGGAATCTAATGTAATTGATACTTTGACATGTGTTTACATTCAGTATTAAGATTGAGGTACGATTTCCTGATTGTAGAAAATTACTATGGATTTTCCTAAATTTGTTAAAATTTCATATTATTATTTCTTATAATGACCACACATTTTCAACGAGTCCTATCCTGCTTTACGTTGGTGTTGATAAGCTTGAACGGATTTTCCGCTGTTAAAAGCAAATTAACTGCTTCCGCTTCCGTCTCTAACTACAAGCTACATTCAGATCATTTGACCTTCATCAAGAACAAGGGTCAGTTGGCTGATGAGACAGGGAAGGTGCTTGGTCAGATAAAATACTATGGTAAGCAGGCAGGAGTATCAGTTTACTGCGAAGCCAGCAAGCTGAGTTTTGTGTACGAGAAAATCACCACAGCTGATTATGACCATGCTCAGCCGGATAAAGCTCCGGCTACATCTACTGTTGAGCTATCGAGACTGGAACTTGAGTTCCTGGGATCGAATCCAATGGTCGAGATCAAATCGGAAAAAGTATCCAAAGAGACCACAAATTATTACCTGGCTCATACGCCGGAATCAGGGGTAACGAATGTAAATAGCTATTCCCGATTGAGCTACCTTAATATTTATCCACATATAGATATGATTGTAGAGGCCGCAAAAGAGTCATCTTCGAGCCTGGAGTATTCATTTGTAGTACACGCAGGAGGCAAGGTTTCTGACATAAAGATGAGATGGAACGGAGCCCAGAACACTGAGCAAGTCAAGTCAGGCGGAATGGTTTATAAGTCCAATCTCGGCGAGATGATGGAGTCTGCGCCCAAAAGCTATGAATCCGGTAAGCTGGTCTCCAGCCGGATTGAAACGAAAGGCGGAGTTAACACCTTCCATGTTGCAGATTACAACCCATCTCAGGATCTGATTATCGACCCAACACTCAGCTGGGCTACCTATTATGGGGGAAATAACGGAAGGACCATAGGTGAAAAAGTAGCTGCAGATAAATTTAACAATGTTTATTTAGTAGGATATACTTACAGCACTTCAGGTATAGCTTCATCTGGTGCTTTTCAAACCGACTACGCTACGAATCGCGATGCATTTATGGCACGTTTTGATAGTTCTGGAAGCTTAAAATGGTCAACTTATTATGGAGGTAACGATTATGATGCATTTTATGGTATAGGTACGGATGACTCAGGATATGTATATGCCCAGGAAACTACAAAAAGTGATACAGGAATTGCTACTTCAGCTTCTTATCAAACTGCATTTGGAGGATTTACTGATGCTTTCACATCGAAGTTTGACTCAACCGGAAGGAGAATATAGGCTACCTACTTTGGTGGTAGTGACGACGACTACGGATATCACACTGCAGTTGATAGAAAGGGTAATTCAGTAATAGTAGGTCGCTCTAATAGTTCAAGTAACATTGCTACTTCTGGTGCATTTCAGACGGCAAATGCAGGTGGAGACGATGCATTTGTTGTAAAGTATGACTACACGGGCAATCTGTTATGGGCAACTTACTTGGGAGATGTTGATTATGAAGTAGGATATGGAGTTGTCATTGATCAAAAGGATAATGTAATTATCTGTGGACGAAGTACCAGCTCATCCGGCTTGGCTACGTCAGGGGCATATCAAACATCTAATGCAGGTGGTAATGACGCTTTTGTATCTAAATTTGACTCTAAAGGCAAAATGATATGGAGTTCATACTATGGTGATACAGATGATGACAGAGCAAATAGATTGAATGTAGATTCAGCAGGTAATATTTACATGGGAGGGTCAACAACCAGCACTGCGAATATTGCTACATCTGGAGCGTATCAAACCACTAATGGTGGCGGTCAGGATGCTTTTCTGGTTAAGTTTAATAGTTCCGGAAATCCCTTATGGAGCACCTATTTTAGAGAAAGCGGCAATGATGTAATATATGATGTAAATTTTTCTCAAAACAAGGTATATGTAAATGGAACAACAGATACCTCATCAGGTTTAGCAAGTTCTGGCGGATATCAAACTTCAAACAATGGATACTCTGATGCATTTTTGGCTAGTTTTGATACTGCTGGAAAATTTTCTTATGGTACTTTTTACGGGGGTTCTAAAGACGATGGTTCAGCTGGAATGTGTATTGATAAGTCAGGTAGTGTATATATAACCGGATTCACAGTAAGTACTTCAAATATTGCTACTACTGG
>JBBRLW010000208.1:0-4784 GCA_038231115.1 Bacteroidia bacterium | reverse complement strand
ATTCCGCCCGGGAAAGCATAGTTTTCCAGAACTACCTGGTGGATAATTCCGGCGCCCGGCTTCCAGAAGCCAATTCCGTATTTGTTTGATACCGAGGCCAGAAAGTCATATACCTCGCGGTTTTTATTGAGGGCTTCAGTCATATCCTCCGCAGCCCCATCCTTGGCCTGGATCAGGTGATCGCAATGCACGGTAGAAGGGACGGCTGTTTTATCTCTGCCGCAGGTCATAAACTGAAGCAGTGCCATCTGCGCCGTCGCGTCCTGCATCGCCACACGATCGGGAGAAAAGTCCACATAAGACTTTCCACGGCCATATACCTCCGCAGGGAGACCCTCGTGCAGGTGGGCGTATAGAATCTTTTCGGATAGGGTTAATGGACGTCCCAGCACCTCACGTGCTTTGGCAATGCGCTCTGGCATGCGTCTATAGACCTCCTTAATGACATCAAGATCAAAAAGCATATTATATTTCGTTGCCGCAAAGGTAGCAAAATCGCAGGAAAGGCAGGCGGGATTAGTGAGGGAAGAAGACAGCAAAAAGATGGGTAGTGCAGTTCGTGCCCAAACAATTTTCTTCCGAGCATACAGCATCAACTAATGGCAGACTCGAATCAGGCGGCGGAGCCTTAGATTGTCCGGGTTTTTTCGGTAATTTGCTACTGAATTGCTTAGGTCGGTGGAATGCATGCTATAGTCGTAGGTGTTCGGTTGGTTGAGGAGGTTCGTTTGGTTAGATTTGATTATGGAATTTTGACAGAGGTTCTAAGTGTATATAAGGTATCAAAACCATGAAGTTACGAATATCCAGGATTGCCTTTGTAGTTTCAATATTACTTTTGTTAATTTCAAGCGTAATTCTATTTGCTTTTATATATCAGTATGAGTTCAACTAAGAAGAAGAAGAGCAGCAAAAACAGGGATATAATACAAGAAATAAAGGCTATATTGGGATTTTTGTTTTTTGCTTATGCAATCTGGTATTTTAGTACAAAAATATACCATAGGCAAATGGCTATTAAGTATTTGACTGCAGATAATGGTGTTATTAGAGCAACCGCAATAGTAACGCCCGAAAAAAATCACAGTGGTAATGGGGCCGGTAATTTTTCATATTCTTATGAGTTTAGCATCAATGGTGAATCATACATAGGGAATTCTTTTAGCCATAACTATCAAATTGGTGACACGATTCATATTGATTATTACGTCAACGACCCAAGCTATAATTCACCACATAATTACTATGAACGATAAATTGGTTCAATCATCTAATTAATAATTCTTTCATTGATTATTTAGCCAGTGGCAATCCACCCAATAAATATCCTCACACATTCCGATCCCTCAGCACAGTCAATTGCGCGGGAATTGATGGCTCGGGTGTATCTTCGTAGCGCATGAAAGGTCAGGAGATGGATATGAGGTCTGGGAGATTAGAGCGGGTAGCACCGAGAGGCGGGTTATGCTGTGGACTGTCAACAGTAAGCGATCGAAAGGCGGATCCTGTTCCCTCAGACAATTTAAGAGTAAGCAGATAATTAATATATGATAAATAAGAATGAATTTTATGAATATATAAAGACTTTAATCCTTTTTGAGATCAAAGATGATACTAAGTTTTTTGATGATGTTGGTATTGCTGGTTTGGATGCGGATAACATGATGTTAAAATTTGGAGAAAGATATAATATTGATTTAAGCACCTATAATCCAGACTTATATGATTTTGATATGACTGAATACGGCTTTTTTCCATATTTATGGAAATTAATTAAAGGACAAAGTCCCGGTAGAACGACTTCATTTAGTGCTTTGCATTTGTTTAAAGTAGCCCAAAATGGAAAATGGTTCGACCCAAGTAATGGGGGTAATGCATCCGAGTAAAGATTTATACATAATCCATTGATTATTTACCATAACAACAATCCGCGCTATAACTAGCGCCTCGCTATTAGATCCAGATCTAATTATTGGCAATCATGTACCAAAATAGAAAATAGTGTGTATATAAGAGACGTGGACATAGAAACGGATTACTCTGATGGGGAATTGGCTACACAAATCAACAATGCAAGCTATGCTATTGAAGGACTTTATTTGACATGCCTTGGAAGAAACAGGATGTATGCAGGGAATTTTTGGAAGGCAATTGTTCGTCTAAGTACTGAGGCCGAAGTCGAATTAGATGATATGGTAGATGTAATAGCTATTAACAGGCTTTTCGATTTTCCTGATTATCTTATGAAAGAAAAGCAGGAAAAGAAAAAAATCCTATTGGACAATTTGCATGCGGGTCTATTGGATATAGCATATCAGAAGGGCTGGGATATCATTCCCTTGGTCAATGCCTATAATTGCTGCCTTGCCAAAGACATAGAACATACATATTGGATTAAAAATAAAGTCTTTCGATCACCAGGTCGTCAGTATTATGCAGGTGTATACTGTGATTATGATATTGACTTTTTTACAGCCTCAATTATATTCATGGATAAGAATAAAATTGAAATTAGCAGGAAGGAAATTTTGAAAGTAGCTGAGTCATGGCAGATACCCGACTTTATTGAATTAGGCTGGGAAAATACAAATGATACATTTTCCCTTCATGGTAAGACGTATAACCCTATGCGCAATCACACATGGACCCATACTATAAAGTATTGACAGTCAAACTCCCCTACACCTTCTCATACACCACCGCCTGACCCTGTCCGACGCCGATACACATCGTAGCGAGGCCGTAGCGGACATCACTGCGGCGCTGCATTTCGTGGATCAGCGTCGTGGAAATGCGTGCCCCCGAGCATCCCAGCGGATGGCCGATGGCAATAGCGCCTCCATTGACGTTAACACGCGCGGGATCCAGTCCGAGGTCACGGATGCAGGCAATGGACTGTGAGGCAAAGGCCTCGTTCAGCTCAATCAGCCCGAGATCCTGCGCGGAGATGCCGGCGCGTTGCAATGCCTTCTGAGACGCCGGAACCGGTCCGATGCCCATGTAGGCAGGCTCCACACCCGCAACCGCCATGCTGACGATTCTGGCCTTCGGCGTCAGATTATATTTTTTGACTGCCTCCTCGGTGGCCAATATCAATGCAGAGGCGCCGTCATTGAGTCCGGAGGCATTCGCTGCTGTAACGGTACCGTCCTTTTTGAAGACGGTTTTAAGCGCGGCCAATTGCTCTAAAGAGGACATGCGGGGCTGCTCATCTTCGGAAAAAGTAGTAGGCTCGGCCTTGCCCTTCTGGAAAGTAATCGGGACAATTTCGTCTCCGAATCTGCCGGCGGCTTTGGCTGCCTGGTACTTGGACTGTGACTCATAGGCAAACTGATCCTGCTCCGCCCGGCTGATGCCGTATTTTTCAGCGACGTTCTCCGCCGTTTCGCCCATCTGATAGGGATAATACAGCGCTGCCAGGCGCGGATTGGTAAATCGCCAGCCGAGGGAGGTATCATACATCTGGACGCTTTTATCAAACGCAACCTCCGCCTTGCCCATGACAAATGGCGCGCGGGACATAGACTCGGAGCCTCCGGCGATATATATCTCGCCCTGTCCGAGCATCAGCGCACGTGAGGCATCGCTGATGGCCTGCAATCCGGAGGCACAGAGTCGGTTGACCGTCACGCCTCCAATGCTGACCGGCAATCCGGCCAGGAGCAGCGCCATACGCGCTACATTCCGATTGTCCTCTCCGGCCTGATTGGCCGCACCGAAGACAACATCCTCAATGGCAGATACATCCACATTCGGATTACGCGCGATCAGCTCACGGATCACATGCGCGGCCAAATCATCCGGACGTACACCGGCTAAGGTTCCGGCAAATTTCCCGATCGGCGTACGCACTCCGTCAACTACATAAACTGCTTTAATGGACATATATTAATCTATGCTTCAAAATTCGTGACAAACCGCGGGAAATCCGTCAATTCCTCCGAACGTAGCAATCTTTATGTCTGACGGAGCCTGACTCTATATTTGCTCCGAAGATTTCTCCGTTGCGTAATGCCTGCTCCGGTCGGCTTGAAGGCCTCTCTGCGCAGACAAAACTCCAGTCGAAATGACGGACTCGGGTGGAGTGGGACCTGGAGTATTTTGCATCGCATACCTTCCTCTCCCCGTCAGGTCATTTCTCCGCTATCGGAGCGAAGGCCGTAGGGGTTTGTGGGCGCCCGTCCCCTACACGCTCGACGGGATTTGTAATCCCGTCGCCGCATAGTATAGGGATTTGTAATCCCGTCGCCAATAGCCTCCTCCCACCTGAGGCGTCATTTCGACCGGAGAGAGGATTGCGGAGTGAAACGAAGCTTTCCGAACGCAGCGGAGAAATCTTCATCGCTATCGGAGCCAGATAATTTGCTCTGAAGATTTCTCCGCTGCGTTTGAATACTGGGTCGGCTTGAAGGCCTCCCAGCGTATTCTTCACTCCAGTCGAAATGACCCAACGTAGTTTATTCATGCATTTATGACCTAAGATCTGTCATTTCGAGGGAGGCCTTCCAGCCGACCGAAGAAATCTCCGCGCGGAAATTCTTGCGCTCGCGCGAAATCTTCATAGATTGGGGAGCCCATACTTTTGCTTTGAAGATTTCTCCGCTGCGTTCGGAAAGCTCGTTTCACTTCGCAATCCTCTCTCCGGTCGAAATGACTCAACTTAGGGTATAAATGGAACTCTTCCCGCGCAATTCGACTGCCACCTATTACCTATTACCTATTACCTATTACCTATTACCTATTACCTATTACCTATTACCTATTACCTATTACCTATTACCTAT
>JBBRLW010000207.1:0-4792 GCA_038231115.1 Bacteroidia bacterium | reverse complement strand
GGAAATCTTTGCGCGGGTGCTGGAAAAGCTGGCCAAGGGGGTAGAAGTCAGTTTGATAACGCGGAATGATTATTTGAACAATCATGAAAAGGCACTTCCCTGGGAAGCATTTATCCACGCCGGTGGCAGACTCCGATTTTGCAGCGAGGGCGATCAGCTGCACTATAAATTCTGCCTCATAGACCATCAGCTGCTGCTGTGCTGCTCCTATAACTGGACCTGCTTTGCGGGCACAAAAAACCGCGAGAACATCATGCTTGTCCGCGATACAGGCACGATTGAGCAATTCGATGCGGAGTTCCGCTATCTCGAGGCCAAATTTGATCCGGAAACTGCTCCGCAACGCATTGCGCGTGACGACGTTCCGGTCGATCTATTCGGCTTCTATGACCGTACTATCGCCGATGACGAGAAAAATCAGATACTATAATAAAGTGTATGTTACTATCTCTGATGATTCTCCTTACACCATAATCGTCTGGTCTCTTTCGGGGCCTACGGATATGATTCGGATGGGCAATCCGGTTTTTCCTTCTATATATCTGATATAGGACTGTGCCTGCTCCGGCAGTGCTTCGTAGCTCTTGACTTCCTGAATATCGCCGTTCCAGCCCTCTAAAGAGTCATAGTGTGGAATAACCTCCTCGGTGGACTCAAAAGCCAGCGCTGAAAATCCCGTCTCGAATCCGCCCACAGTATAGGAAGTGGCTACCCTGACCTGTTCCAGCTCGTTCATTACGTCCATTTTCATCATGATAAGCTCATCCACTCCATTGAGCATACACGCATATTCAAGCGCAACGAGATCGAGCCAGCCCGTCCGGCGTGGACGTCCGGTCGTAGAGCCATATTCATGTCCCTTGTCACGGAGCATTTGTCCGTCGGCATCGTTCAGCTCTGTAGGAAATGGGCCTTCTCCTACGCGTGTGCTATAGGCTTTGAATATCCCATATACCTTCCCGATCTGCTTGTGCGATATCCCGAGTCCGGTACATACGCCCGGCAGCAGGGTATTGGAGGAGGTGACGTATGGATAGGATCCGAAATCGATATCGAGCAGGGATCCCTGGGCGCCTTCGGCAAGGATGCGTTTCCCGTCTTTAATGGCATCATTAAGATATACTTCGGCATCAATCAGCTGCAGGCTGGAAATGGCATCGAGTGCTTTCCACCAGGCAGCATCATCTACTTCCTCAGAGCAACCCATAGCGCGGAGAATACTCAGGTGACGCTCCGTAGCGCGCTCATATCGGCCTTTGAAATCCGGACTGTGGATTTCGCCCAGGCGCAGCCCAAAACGTCCGGTTTTGTCCTGATAGGTAGGTCCAATGCCTTTGAGAGTACTCCCTACCTTACCTGCGGAGGTACTTTTCTCCTGGCAGGCATCAATCATACGGTGCGTAGGCAGAATCAGATTGGCACGGCGCGATACCAGCAACCGACTTCTGACGTCAATCCCATGATTTTCAAGCTGCTCAATTTCTTTCAGGAGTATCACCGGATCCAGCACTACGGCATTTCCGATGACGTTAATGACATCAGGCCGGATCACGCCGGAAGGAATCTGATGCAGGACAAACTTTTTATCTCCGATGATGATGGTATGTCCGGCATTGGGACCGCCTTGGAATCGGGCGATAATATCATAATTCGCTGACATCAGGTCAACTATTTTGCCTTTGCCTTCATCGCCCCACTGGAGGCCTAAAATTACATCAACTGCCATGTATTAATCTATAATCCGATTGAGTCGGGGTTTGTTTCTGACGCAAAAACAGCAGATATATCCAATCAGAGCAAAATTAGTATTCGCCTTCGGCAGGGATAATGTCCTGTGCCAGAGGCACAATGGTATCCAAGCCGCAGCTCATACAATTCCCCTGTGGAGATAGCTGTGGATCGCCGTACAAAGTTAAGGAATGCTGATGTACGTCGAAGCCTAAAATGTTGCCCATCATGTGCTGAATCTGATGGATACGCGGATCACAGAACTCCAGGACTTTTGTGCAGCGCTTGCAGATCAGGTGATCATGCTGCTTGGAGCCGTATGCCTTCTCATAATGTGCTACGTTATTTCCGAATTGATGACGGACAACGAGTCCGGACTCGAGCAGAAGATCAAGCGTATTATAAACCGTTGCGCGGCTGACATGGTAGTTATTGCGCTTCATGCGTGAGTAAAGCATCTCTACGTCAAAATGATCGGTGAGGGTATATATTTCCTCTAAAATAGCGAAGCGCTCGGGCGTTTTCCGCTGATTCTTCTGCTCTAAATGGGCTTTGAAAATAGCCTTTACTTCATCTATGACTTCCATGTGATATTACAAAGTTTACGGATTTTTCGCGGAAAATCATCCGGTTTTCTCAGAATTGCTGTCAACAGAATTGTTTGGAAGAATCTGCCTTATACTTTCTCCCACCAGGAAGTCCATTGCTGATCCTTCCCGAGACTGACTATTTCTCCGATCATAGGCGTTACGAGCGGAATATGCAGGGATTCCGCTGCAGGGATCAGCCGGCGGATTGGCTCATCCCAGGCATGGAGCGATAGGGTAAAACGTCCCCAATGGACAGGCATCAGGGCCTTCGCCTGAAGATCTATGGCTGCCTGCGCTACTTCCTCAGGCATCATGTGGATGTGTTTCCAGAATGGGTTGTATTGTCCGCATTCGAGGATAGCCAGATCAAAGGGACCAAATTCGGCACCTATTTTTTTGAAGTGCGCATCATATCCGGAATCTCCACCGAGATATATTTTTTTGTCCCTGAATTCCAATACATAGGAAGCCCACAGGGACTGTCCGCGCTTGAATAGCCTTCCGGAAAAATGCCTCGCGGGTACAGCCGTCAGCTTCATCCCGTTGACGATTTCTGCCGTATCATTCCAGTCCATTTCGGATATCTTCTGACGTGCAATTCCCCAGCTATACAGATGCGCTGCAACTCCGAGCGGACAGTAAAAATGCCCCGTCTTCACTTTCAGGCGCATAATAGCCTGATAATCCAGATGATCATAATGGTCATGGCTGAGGATAATAGCGTCCAGCGGCGGAAAGTCTTCAGGATGATAATTTTCTGTCCCTGGATAGGATTTGGGCCCGAGAGAGGAAAAAGGAGAGGCCGTGGAAGCAAATACCGGATCTATCAGCAGCTTTACTCCGTAGAAGTTGATATAATAGGATGAGTGTCCGAACCAGACAATGCTTACTTCCGAGTCCGGCAGCGCTGCAAGGTCGGTTTGTTTATAGGGCAAGGGCCGCGGAGGCTTCGCGTTGGGCTTTTTCGATAGATACGCCCTGAAAACCTCGCCTGGTTTGCCTGTCATGACCGGTGTATCGGATTGGTTCTGAAAGGAACCGTTCCGGTATTGTGGCGAGGCCGTGACCCTCGTCTTTTCATCTCCGGAGGGTAGGGCGCCAAATACTCTGATGGTCATAATTCTGTAGCTGATCATCGCGATCAGGACAATACTTGCAAAGAAGAGCAACATCCGGCAAAGCTAATCCTATTAACGCTACAAGAGATTTTCTTATAATTTTGAGGCTCAAACAGTAGCTATTGAATTTAGTCAGCAGGCCATATCCGATATACGGAGCATTATTTCGCAGTCTAAGGAGTCGGCCATTCGCCGTGTGGACTTTGAGCGTACGCTGATGTACTGGCACATCGGCAAACGAATCTTTGAAGAGCAGTAACAGGGAAAAGAACGCGCTGATTACGGGACATACCTAATCCGGCATTTGTCTCGGCAGCTACAACCGGAGTTTGGCAGTGGCTTCGGAATCAGGCAATTAAATTACTTCCGGGATTTTTATGTCACTTTCCCAATTTTGCACGCACTGCGTTCACAATTGAACTGGACACAATATAAGCAGCTCTTATCTATTGATAATGAAGATAAGAGAGAGTATTATATAGCAGAATCCATTAAGAACAGCTGGACATCGCGCCAGCTGGAGCGGCAGGTTAACAGTCAGCTATATGAGCGGTTGCTGCTCAGCAGTGATAAAGAGTCCGTACTGGCTATTGCCCGAAGCGAGCGTCAGCCTTCCGAAGCAAAGGACATCATCAAAGATCCGATGGTACTTGAATTTCTGGGACTGAAGCGGGAATCAGCCTATTATGAAAAAGATATAGAGCAGGCTATTATTACGCATCTGAAGGATTTTTTGCTCGAGCTGGGCAATGGATTTTCCTTTGTAGCCTGCCAGAAGCGCATCCATCTGGATGGAGATGAGTTCTTTGCTGATCTGGTCTTCTGTAACCGGCTGATGCAGTGCTTCGTAATTATCGAGTTAAAAACGGAGAAGCTCCGTCATGAGCACGTCGGGCAATTGCAGATGTACGTCAATTATTATGACCGCGTGGAAAAGCTTCCCCATGAAGCACCTACCATCGGCATCCTCTTATGTGCGGATAAGAACGATACAGTCGTAAAATTCAGCCTGCCCGAGGATAATCAGCAGATATTTGCCAGCAAGTATCAGATGTATATGCCTACGGAAAGCCAGCTGCTGGCGGAAATCCGCAGAGAGATACAGGACTATGAGGTTCGGGAGGCAAATATGCATTACGGGAAAAGTAATGTATCCTAAAATCATCGGAAGAAAGGATAATCAGGTAGGGGGTTTGCATGAAGCATTTATAAATCCGTAAATTTGACCTTTTTGGGCGATTGGCGCTCAGTAAGATAAATACTACAATATAATAATATGGGTAAGCCTAACGATAAAGATCTGATTCAGGAAGCATTCACAGACCGCCACTGGTCGGAGATCAAAGCAGAGTCATC
>JBBRLW010000206.1:0-4851 GCA_038231115.1 Bacteroidia bacterium | reverse complement strand
TAGCGGAGATTTGGGACTGATAGACTTCGATGCAGGGAAGCTGGCCGATGTAGCTGATCTGGGAAAAATATCCATGGAGGCGACTATTTCCGGAAAAGGATTCAATCCCAAAACCGTGAAAGCAACCATTTCCGCGGATATTGAAAAGGCCGAATTCAGGAAATATGCCTATCAGGATATAGCTATCGATGGAAAACTGCTGGGAAGGTTCTTTGATGGGACAGTTAAATCAGCAGACAGCAACGTGAATTTCCTTTTTGTAGGAAAAGTAGATTACGGTATAAATCCTTCGTTGATAGGATCATTGGATATAGCATATCTCAACACCGCACCGCTGAATTTGATTTCAGACAGATTTGTCATGAAATCAAATATGAAGTTTGATCTGCATGGCTTTGATCCTGATCGTATGACCGGATATATTCAGGCAGTGAACACGAACCTGATTAATTCCAGAGAGCGATTCGTGATGGACACGTTCCGGCTGACTTCTACCATCGGACAGGACAGTCTTTTCTTCGTCAAGGGGCCTAAACGGAATGTGACCATTGAGAGCGATGTAATTAACGGAGAAATTTCCGGACACTTTATTCCGACACAGCTTCCGCTTTTTGTGAAGACGCTACTTTCCAATTACGTTGATCCTACCTTCCTGAACCTTCCCGGAAAAAAATCGAAGCTGCAGGATATCAAATTTGATGTGGCATTCCGGAATTTGGGCAAACTGCAGAATATCGTCAAGTTGCCGGTTAATTTAGTAGGAAATGGATTTATCAGAGGGAATGCTTCGACTTTTGACGGTCAATTTAAAATTACCAGCGAAATTCCAGGACTCCGAGTAGATTCCATGACCTTCAATGACCTGAAGCTTGATATACATAATAAGCTCAGACTGATAGAAGGAGATATTACACTTGCCTCATTCAAGATGAAGGATAGTATAATGGCGAAGGATATTTCCTTCCACACTTTCTATGACAAGAATGTGTTGAGCTTTAAGGCTTATGCCACTGATGTAGATTCCACCAATCGCGTCACGCTACGGGGCGATCTGAATATCAAGGATAAAGATTTAATTCTGACGCTTGATTCATCGAAAGTTGATCTCAATGGAAATGTGTGGTTCGTCAGATCGAAGCCCATCACACTGAATAATCAGACGCAGCTGATTGATTTTCCTTTGGTAGAGATCAATCAGGAAAAGCAGTTTATCCGTATATCGGGGAAATATGCGGCCAAAGGCAAAGATTATCCGATCCGTATGACGGTAGAGGATGTAAGCATAGGCAGCCTGAAAAGCTTTGTCCCTGCCCTCGATGGTATGACAGGTGATATCAATGCGAACGTATTGATCAACCATGTCAAGAAGAATCCGATTGTAGAGGCGTCACTCTTTATATCTCCGATTGTTTACAAAACAGATACGCTTGGGATATTTTCACTGACTTCGAACTTTGATCAGGCACAGAACAAACTGACCATGAACGGAGGTCTTCAGAAATACGAGACACAGGAGCAGGTAATGAATGCAGACGGAAATATTGTGTTTTCTTCCAATCCTGCAGTAGATCTGAATATATTGATGAATAAGACTCCCCTGGGCTTGCTAAATCCATTTACGGGAGGGATTGTATCAGACCTTAAGGGAGAAGTAACGGCAAAAATATCGGTAAAAGGCTCGATGAGCCGTCCTGATATTATTGGCGCCATATCGCTAAAAAACTCTCAGATGCGGGTGGATTATCTGGGGACGCTCTACAGATTCGAGCATGATCTGACTTTCGGGCGTGATAAAATTATCAATATCAAAAATATGATATTGACAGATGAGAACGAGAATACAGCTTCCCTAAATGGAAGAGTCAATTTGCAGAACCTGAGCAATCCAACCTTCAGCTTCAACATGCGGCCGAAGAATTTTCAATTGCTGAATACCCAGCCCTCTGAGGATAATCCTTTTTACGGACAGGCATACGGGACAGGGAAAGTCAATATAAATGGCTCCAGTGCCGGAATCAAAATGTATATTCAGCTTAGTACAGATAAGGGTACTGTAGTGAATCTGCCGATTGGTGGAAGTGCCAGCTACTCAGGAAAAGATTATATTACGTTTATAGATCGCTCCAAGAAGAATGCGAAGGACAAGGATATTACTACGGTCAAATCCCTAAGCGGATTGGATATCGTGCTGGAACTGGCAGTAAACAAGAATGCGAAGATGAACATCATCTTTGATCCACTGTCAGGAGATATCATGGAGGCCACAGGATATGGAGATATCCGCATGGTCATCAGAGAAGGAAACGTCAGCATGAACGGTCTGTATACCATTGATCAGGGTTCCTATAAGTTCACTGTATATGATGTAATCAGCCGTCAGTTTGCCCTGAAGCAGGGATCAACGGTCGCTTTCCGTGGCGACCCTTTGAATGCGGAGCTTAATGTACAGGCCATCAACATCACCCGTGCCTCGCTTCAGCCGCTGACCGAGGGGAGTATAGATCCAGTCACCGGAAATGCAGTAAACTCCGGAGGAGCAGCGGTTGAGGTAGATGCTTTACTCAATATCAGAGGTCCATTATCGGCACCAGAAATCCGACTGGATTTTGATATTCCGAATCTGCAAAGCGTTACCGCAGGACAGACCGGAGTGAGTGGCGTAGAAGGTCAGATCAGGAGGATCAAATCAGACGATCAGGAACTGAACAAGCAGGTCGTGAGCCTTTTGCTATTCAACCGATTTTCACCCGCATTTCAGGGATTTGGAAATAGCTCCGGTGCATCTGAAGGCTTACAGTCCAACGCTACCTCGAGTCTGGGAGGGATCGTAGCAGGTCAGCTAAACTCCCTGCTTGGAAAATTTAGCAATGATATTTCCCTCGGGGTAGATTACCGTAAAACAGATGGACCATCGTTTAACGCGAGTGCTAACCTTTTCAGGGATAAGGTGGAGCTAACGGGTTCTTATGATATAAATACCTCCCGCGCGGCAACCTATAATGCACAGGCAAGCATCAAGCTTCGCAAAGATGGAACCTTCCGCGCTAAAGCCCAGAGCCGGAGTAACTATAATCCGACACTTCCGAATGAGAACTCCACTACCATCGGCGTAGGACTGTTTTATACGCATGAGTTTGAAAAATTCATGTGGCAAAAAGAGGCAAAAACATTCACACCCGGGATGATTGATAAAAAAGAAGTCAAGAAGGATCCGGAAGCAAAACCTGCCCAGCCTTCTGATAGCTCATCTCCTAAATAGCGTAAATGTTGAGAGATTACAGCCGATGGCTGATCCGATTTGTAGTAATCGTTGTGATTCTGTGGGGATGCAGCTACGGTCTGCTGTTCCTTGGGAGGGATGATATAGGAGTTCGGGCGGACTCAGAATTGGTGAAGGTATCTTCTGCGCTGTTTTTTGTCCTGAACATTCCCGTGCTGATTATAGCCCATGATCCGGAGATATTCAATGCCGACATGGATTACCTGAGAAAGATGATTCTGCTGGACGCGCTCATCTATGCGCTGCCCCTATCCTTCTTTTTTGGACAGCTAAAATATATTACGCAACGCAAAATCCGAAGAAGCGTTGAATAGTTGAAATCTGGGGGAGTTTACTTCTGCGCCATTTGCAGTACCGTACGCAGCTGGTCCATGCTTGCAGGACCGAATCCTTTACGATCATAAATACGATAGCCTTCTCCGTCAAGTACCATCATATATGGCAGGGACTGAATACGAAGCACGGCTTTGGAATCTCCATAAGAATCGAATAGTACCGGAAATTGATATGCTTTATCCTGAATCAATTGTACTACTCTCTGCTCGTTCTGCTTCTCATCCAGGGAGATGGCAATGACGTTAGCATTATACTTGGCTTTCAGATAGGCCACCTGAGCGTTCATGCTATCCAGCTCGTGTTGGCATGGAAGGCACCACTGGGCAAAGAATACTACGACTGTCGGGTTTCCATTGCCTGAGAAGCTTTTAAGCATCAGGTCTTGATGATCCTTATTTTTGATGGTTACATCTCTAACTTCTTGACGCTTGAGACGAATAGGGACAGAAACATCTTCATCATCCCCTCCGGCGGCCTGAGCTGTGTTATATCCGATGCAGGTTAAAAGAATAGCCAGGAGGAGCGTATTTTTAATTGAAATGATTTGCTGCGAAATTTTCATATACTTATGGCCTCCTGATAAGTGTATAGCTAAAGTCAGGCTAAATTATAGAGAAAAATCGGCTTCCAAGATCAACTTAGATGAACCGGCTAAAGCCGACGTTGAAACGTTCTAATAGGCTGACAAAATACATTATATCTTTCGTCAGGAAAAGTTAAATAAGATTAATGGCAGTGTCCGAAGGAATTATAAAAAATCCTAAGTTTGAAAATACTGATTTATTCGTATGCTGATCCTTCATATCACATTTATGTATCCCTCTCAGGAGCGCCCCAATCAGGGGAGCGCCATAGCGGCTATTGTAGATCAGATTGCCATGAGACATAAGGATATCAGTCAGCGTATTATCTGTTTTGATCCAGGTAAGGACGGAATCAAAACACGGGTATCCGGCAACAGAATCGAGATTATATCTCTCTTCTATGGGCTGATGGATAAAATTCTTCAGACCTCTACCCTATCCACTGATGAACTCGGCAATTGCCTAAAAGATGTGGATCGGGTACATTTTCACAATTTTTTCCCGGGTGCTTTTCAGCTCGCTCCTGAAGTAATGAAGCGTGGACTTCCCTACATTATTACATTTCGTGGATCATGTGTTCGCAGCCTCCGGTACAGCTACAGGCCTGGATTTCTGCGGAAATTGCTAAAAGGCGCGGATGGGATTATTTTT
>JBBRLW010000205.1:0-4852 GCA_038231115.1 Bacteroidia bacterium | reverse complement strand
GCCCGAGCATTGATTAACCGTCCTGAAGTAATTCTTGCGGATGAACCTTCCGGTAACCTGGATTCCAGGAATGCCAAAGATCTTCATCGGCTGTTCTTCGATCTCAGAGACCGATATAATCAGACTTTTGTAATAGTTACTCATAACGAGGAGCTGGCCGGTATGTCCAACCGGAAGCTATTGATGCGAGATGGATTAATTGTAGATATCCAAACACAAAACTGATGAGAGCCTTAGCCGTCATTCCTGCCCGATATAATTCCACGCGTTATCCTGGGAAACCTCTGGTTAAAATTGGTGAGCGCTGCATGCTGCATCATGTATGGCAAAACGTAGTGGATAGTAATCTGTTCTCGGAAGTTATTATTGCCACTGACCATGAAGAAATATATTCTACAGCGGTAGCATGGGGCGCCAAAGTAGAAATGACGAGCACTGAACATCCAAGCGGCACAGATCGCTGTGCTGAAGTTCTTGCAAAGTATAAGAATCAGCATTTTGACTGTATCATTAATATACAGGGAGATGAGCCTTTCATCTCATCGGTTCCTCTTACGCAGATCGTAGGATTATTCAAACGTCCGGAGGTACAAATAGGGACACTTTATAAGTATATCAGTGATGCGAAAGATTATAATAATCCGAATACGGTAAAGATGATTCACGATGTCAATGGAAAAGCAATCTATTTTAGTCGCTATCCTATTCCATACATCCGTGAACCCGCTGAAGCACATTTTTCACACCAACGCCATATTGGCTTATATGGATTTCGTCCTGATATCCTCACCCGCATCGTTTCTCTGCCCGTAAGTTCATTGGAAAAAGCAGAATGCCTCGAACAGCTGAGATGGATCGAGCACGGCTTTTCCATCCATGCTGAAGAAACACAGTACGAAATGATATCTGTAGATACGCCAGAGGATCTGCTCAAAGCCGAAGAATTTTTAAACAAGCTCAAATCAAACTATAATGGCCACTAAATATATATTCGTAACCGGAGGTGTTACGTCATCTTTGGGGAAAGGAATCCTTGCTGCAAGTCTTGCCAAGCTTCTCCAGGCACGCGGATATTCCGTTACCATACAAAAATTTGATCCCTATATCAACGTAGATCCGGGGACAATGAATCCGTATGAGCATGGTGAGTGCTATGTCACCGATGATGGAGCTGAGACAGACTTGGATTTAGGTCATTATGAGCGTTTTCTGAACATTCCCACTTCTCAGGCAAATAATGTTACCACCGGACAGGTTTATCAGCATGTAATCCAGAGAGAGAGGCAGGGAGATTATCTGGGGAAAACAGTCCAGGTAATTCCGCATATTACAGATGAAATCAAGCTCCGCTTCGAAAAGCTGGCGCATACCTCCCAATATGATATCATTATCACGGAACTTGGAGGTACGGTAGGTGACATTGAGTCCCTTCCATATATCGAGGCTTTAAGACAGTTCAAGTATCAAAACGGACCTACAAGCTCATTAGTAATTCACCTGACCTATATTCCATTTCTTAAGGGTGCAGGGGAACTCAAAACCAAGCCTACGCAGCACTCTGTCAAAACATTGCTGGAGTCTGGCGTACAGCCGGATATTCTGGTATGCCGTACCGAGCATTCTCTGAATAATGATATCAGAAAAAAGCTTGCTCTTTTCTGTAACGTTAAGCCAAATGCTGTTATTGAAGCAATTGATGTAGATTCAATATATTCCGTTCCCCTATATATCAAGGAAGAGGGTCTTGATAAAGTAGTATTATCCAAGCTCAAGCTTTCTTTGAAGCATGAGCCGGATCTCGAGCTATGGAAAACTTTTCTCGACAAGCTAAAGAATTACTCACATACCATTCAGATAGGAGTTGTGGGGAAATATGTAAAGCTGCAAGATGCTTATAAATCCATTAACGAGTCGTTTATCCACGCAGGAGCCAAAAATGACTGTAAGGTTCAAATCAGATATATATCTTCTGAGGAAATCGATGTAAACTCAGTCGATACCATTCTTAAAGATCTGGATGGTGTATTGGTAGCGCCGGGCTTTGGAGAAAGAGGCATTGAAGGAAAAATCGCAGCAATCAGATACGTTCGTGAAAATAATATTCCTTTCTTTGGGATATGTCTGGGAATGCAATGTGCTGTGATTGAATTTGCAAGGAATGAGCTTAAACTAAATAATGCTCATTCTACGGAAATGGATCCCCGCACTCCACATCCGGTTATATCGATGATGGAAGAGCAAAAGGGTCAATCTGCCAAAGGAGGAACCATGCGGCTCGGAGCATATCCCTGCCAGCTGAAAAAAGGATCGCTGGCGCATAGAATTTATCAGCAGAATATGATCATGGAGCGCCACAGGCATCGTTTTGAATTTAACTCCAGGTATAAAAATGACTTTGAAAAAGCCGGAATGAAAGCCTCGGGTATAAATCCTGTCAGTAAGCTGGTAGAAGTGGTAGAATTGGAAAATCATCCGTTTTTCATCGGAACTCAATACCATCCCGAGCTTAAAAGCACGGTCGATACTCCACATCCGTTATTCGTCAAGTTTGTTGAAGCGGCATTGCTTTCACACTTATCCACTCAAAAGGAAGAGATTGCAGTACTTGAAAGTGAAAATAATTGAACTGTTTTTAACTGATTTTCATTAGTAGTCAAAATACTATTATGAAATTTATCATCTGGATCTTAGCAGGTATATTCCACATCTGGACAGTTATCATTGCCTTTGGACATGGAATCCTGGCAGGAATTTTATCGCTCATTTTGCCCGTACTGGCAGAAATCTACTGGGTATTCAATCTATGGAATGAAAATCCGTCTTATAGAAATCTTGCTTTGGCAACATTCGTAATACTTCCTCTGGTTAGCATCCTGCTTTTCAGAAAAAAGGCTTAAAGCAGAGTCTTGAGCATATGCTCAATGATATCGCAGCACTCGTGTAGCTGATCTTTCGTAATTACCAACGGCGGCGCAAAACGTATGACATTTCCATGTGTCTGTTTGGCCAAAAGTCCCTGACGCATCATTTTGTAGCAGATGTCGTATGCTGTAAGTGAGGTGATGGAATTATTGATCTTGATGGCATTAAATAATCCTCTGCCTCTTACCACGCTAAGTATCGGAGAATTTATCTGGAGCATTCTTTCACGGAAAGTCTCTCCCAACTGAGCAGAGTTTTCAGCCAGATTTTCGTCAATGATGATCTGTATAGCTTCCATAGCCACTCGGGCTGCCAGCGGATTGCCTCCAAAGGTAGATCCATGCTCGCCGGGATGAATCTCAAGCATAATGTCGTCATCACATAGGACAGCAGATATGGGCATCATTCCTCCGCTGAGTGCTTTCCCAAGAATAACTATATCTGGTCGGACTCCTTCATCATCTACGGCAAGCATGGTTCCTGTTCTGGCAAGGCCTGTCTGAATCTCATCAGCAATGAAAAGAACATTATACTGTGTACATAATTCTCTGACTCGCTTCAGATAGCCTTCGTCCGGTACTATTATTCCAGCTTCACCCTGGATGGGCTCCACCAGAAATCCGCTGATATTCTGATTTTGAAAAGCACGCTCCAGAGATTCCGTGTCATTATAGGGCACCATAAAATATCCGGAAGCATGGGGACCAAATCCATCTCTGGAAGACTTATCCGTACTAAAAGAGATAATTCCGGTAGTTCTTCCATGAAAATTATTGCCACAAACCGCGATGATCGCCTGGTTTTCAGGAATTCCTTTAACATTATATCCCCAGCGCCGCGCCAGTTTGACAGCTGTTTCAACGCCCTCAGCTCCACTATTCATCATTAAAGCCTTCTGATATCCAAAAGTCTTAAATAGCAATTCTTCGCACTGCCCTAACTGATCATTATAAAAGGCGCGGGAAGTAAGCGTTAATTTTCCTACCTGATCCCTTACTACTTCTACAAGGCGTGGATGGCAATGTCCATGATTTACTGCACTGTACGCCGAGAGGAACTCGTAAAATTTTTCGCCCTCAGGATTCCATACAAATACCCCTTCTCCTTTTGACAGAACTACCGGAAGCGGCTTATAATTGTGAGCGCCATATAAGTCCTCTAATTCAATTGACTTTTTGGATAGGGCATGATCCTGATGATGAAATCCAATGATAGACATACTGCAAAATTAGATCATTGACCTGTCAAGTGCTACCAGGTAGCGATAATCGCCTGGATATAATCAAGTAATTCATCTCTGCCGAGCTTCTTATCTACGGATGTTACTATATACGGCGGCATTTCCTCCCAGGTAACCCCCATGGACTTGTGAAACTCTG
Organism: Bacteroidia bacterium; assembly: GCA_038231115.1. Classification (GTDB taxonomy): domain Bacteria; phylum Bacteroidota; class Bacteroidia; order CAILMK01; family CAILMK01; genus JBBRLW01. The sequence continues at coordinate 551 of JBBRLW010000205.1, read as the reverse complement.
TTAGATTCAGCTGAAGCTGATGCTGCTTGGATTTATCAGACTTGGTAAAAACAATACAGAAGGGAAGACTATTCTCTCCCAGCCAGTCACAGAAGGTCAAATCACTGTTTTGAGGAGGAATATTTGCATCAATTAGAATAAATATATTGAGCAGGTTTTCTCTTTTGGTCAGGTATTCCTGAAGATTAACCATCCAGCTGTTCCGCTCTTTCTGAGAAATTTTGGCATACCCGTATCCTGGAAGATCCACCAAATACCAGCTATCATTTATTTCGAAATGGTTGATCGCTTTGGTCTTTCCTGGATTGGAAGAAGTAAGTGCTAATGACTTACGCTGAACAAGCATATTGATCAGGGAAGACTTCCCAACATTGGATCTTCCAATAAAAGCAAACTCTGGCTTTTCAGGGGAAGGACATCCCTTTAGTGTGGGAGTACTTTGTAAAAACTTGGCCGATTTGATGTCCATACTTCTGCAAAGTTAGTTGGAATGCGTGTCTAAGGAATTGCCTAATTTTACCCTAATAATTGACATATATTGAAAGAAGTAG
>JBBRLW010000204.1:0-4877 GCA_038231115.1 Bacteroidia bacterium | reverse complement strand
TACCTCGCCCGCGGACTGGCACAGGGCGGACATGATGTCCATCTGATCACAGCGACCAATTCTGCTGTTGAATCTCAGGCCAGCATAGAAGGATTTCAGGTCTATTATCTCCCTGAGCCGTACCATCAATCCTTCGGAACAATAAAACGCATCCGCTCATTTTCCGGATTTGCCCGCAAGGCCATTCGCAAAGCCCGTGACATTGGCAGGCCGGATCTCGTCTATGCCAGCTCTACCCCGCTCAGCATCGGATTAATGGCACTGTGGCTCCGTAAGCGCCTCGGATGGAAATATATTTTCGAAGTACGCGATCTATGGCCGGAAGTACCCTATACCATGGGAATCCTCAGGCCAGCCCTGCTATATAATATAGTACTGCAGCTGACCCGAAGCATCTACCGCAATGCACAGGCTCTGGTAGGAACCTCGCCCGCCATAGTATCACGGATCAAAGAACTATCTCCGGACTCCCAGCTCAGCTTCATTTCCAACTTCACAGATACGCAGCTCTTCCAGCCCTCTTATTCTGATTTCACTCAGAGCCATTATAACATCATTTACTTCGGCGCACTCGGACGTGCCAATCACCTCGAGTATTTCCTGGACTGTGCCGAAGCTGCCCAAAAGACTACCCTCCCCATCCGGTTCCATATCCTCGGAGAAGGCTCGGAAAAAGTAAGGCTTCAAAACCGCGCCCGGCAGATGCAGCTCAACAACCTGATTTTCCTTGACCCCATCCCCCGCCGCGAAGTCCCGGAGCTATTGAATACGATGCAATTCAGCTATATCTCCTTTCTGAATCTGGATATACTGCATACCTCCTCTCCCAATAAGTATTATGACTCCCTGGCAGCCGGACTATGTATCCTGACCAATATGAAAGGATGGATGCGGAAAGAAATCGAGACGCATCAATGCGGATGCTACATTGATCCAGACGCTCCACAGGAGTTTATCCGTATTATTTCTCCTCTCCTCTCCGATCCTGCTTTGCTCGCCCAATACCAACGAAATGCCCGCGCATTAGCCGAAGAAAGCTATACCTATAAAAAAGCCGTAGATACGCTCCTGCAACTTATACATGCCCGCAGCGTTTACCTTTGATAAATCCATGGTATCAACCTTTAAATAAAATATAGATATGAAAAATAAGCTGATTCTATTATCCCTCTTCATCGCCCTTTTCAGCGGATGCAATAGTGGCAGCAAGCCTGATATGTCCGGCTCCGGCGGAGCAGGTACAACGACTGTGTCCACTGAAATGGCAAAAAGCAGTTCATCTGAAGGTGAAGCAGCCACAGATGAAGTTCAGGGAGAAGAATCGGTAGCACCGGCTGATCCTCCTCAGATGCCCAGCCCGGGGACTCCGAAGAAGCTGATTAAAAACGCCGACATCCGCATCAAGGTGGACGATCTGCAAAAAGCCGAGTCGTATGTCAACAATCAGGTCAAATTAGCCGGAGCTTATATAGCTTCCAATAACTCGGATAATACGGCGGGCTTCCGGACAATTAGTTTGCAGATCCGTGTGGACTATCGCAAATTCGAGTCGCTCATGGCGCATATCACTCCGGAAGGCGGATTTGTGGATTCCAAAAAGATCAGCTCTCAGGATGTAACCTCAGAGTATGTGGACGTAGAGTCGCGCATCAAATCCAAGAAAGCCGTCGAAGCACGCTATCGTGAGCTATTGAAGGAAGCTCATTCCATCAAAGATATTATAGAAGTGGAAGACAAGCTCCGCCTGATTACAGAAGAGACCGAAATCCAGGAAGGACGCATGAAGTACCTTACCGATCAGACTTCGTACAGCACCATCAACCTTGAGCTGCATCAGGAGGATACCATCACCGCCCACTCCGAGTCCTTCTGGGGAAGAATAGCCAGCTCCATCATTTACGGATGGGAAATTTTCTCCACCTTTTTACTGGTTGTTATCGGAGCCTGGCCTTTCCTTATTGTAGCGGGTCTCGTGCTTTATTTCATCAGACAATATCAGAAGCGGCGGGAACTGAAGAAATAGCGCTTATTTTTCCAGACTCGCAAAGAGTTTGTAATAGGCATCCATGCGGAAGGCCAGCCTGGAGCGCGGATCATCTCCATAATCATAGCGGGTCTCTGCCGGAATCCATCCGCAGCGCAGGCTCTGATTATAGTACAGCCGGTAGCGCAAATGAGGATCGGCCTCCAGGCCACTAAAAAGCGGAAGCCGCGTTGTGGTATCCAGACGCAATTCTTTGAAGATAAAATCGAATACAGTGGAGGTATCTATAAATCTCCGCTGCCGCTTTTTGATCCCCTTGATCTCGTAATAATCTCCGGATATCTTCTTTGCTAATGTAAAGCAGACTACTTCCACACGCTTGCCATGCTTATGGAGCAGGAGCGTTGAGTCCTTATTATCCTCTGTAAATAGCAGAATGGTATCCTGATAGCTCCTCAGATGCTGATCATACAGATTCTGGGCGGAATCATTAAACACAACCGACGCACAGAATTGACGGTCTTTCGCCCAGCTAATTTTAGAATAATCCGGCTGATTATCTCCCAGCCGCTGATATGTCACCTGCGCCTGAGCAACATTAAAGGACAGCATCAGGCAAATAAAACCGAAGATTATCTGCGGAAAACGCGCTTTAATTCTCATTTTTGTGACCATCTAAATATAGCATGGACGCATTCCGTGCCAAAGCCTGCAAATTATGGATCCATTAGCCAAAAAGCTTCACATCAAAGAAGGACAAAAAGTACTTATCAAAAATGTACCGGATGAGCTTAAAAATATTATCTCGGAAATCCCGGGGCAGCGCAATACCAACGACTTTGAAAACATCCATGCCGCTGAGGTAGGACTGCTATTCGTTCAGAATCAGGCGGAGCTGAAAGAGCTCCTGCAAATGTTCCTTCAGGGATTGCGCTCCTCATACATCCTATGGCTGGCGTATCCCAAGAAATCAGGTAGCGTCACAACGGATATCAGTCGCGATGCCGGCTGGGAGCATGCAAAAGCCATGGGACTTGAACCTGTATCCATTATCTCCCTCAGCGATGACTGGTCTGCGCTCAGGATGCGTCCCACACACGAAATCCAGACCACAATTGCCGAGCGAAATGCCCGTCAGCTGACGCCGCCTGCCGAGTTGATTGTCCCTGCGGAATTAATCGATGCCCTTGACCAGTTCCCTGATCTGCGTATCGCTTTTGACACCCTACCCTATTCCCACAAAAAGGAACACATTCAGTCCATAGAATCAGCCAAAAGGGAAGAGACGCGCATCAAGCGCGTGGAAAAATCCCTGGACATTCTCCGCGAAAAGGCGGATACCCTGCGGAAAAATTTTCCGGCCAATGAGTAAGCCAATCCCTAATTTCGCGGCTTAATTCAGATTATGTCAGAGTATCGCATCGAAAAAGACAGCATGGGAGAAATCAATGTCCCCGCTGATAAATACTGGGCGGCGCAGACCCAGCGCTCCATTCAGAATTTCAAAATCGGAGGCAATACCATGCCGAAGGAAGTCATCAAAGGAATGGCCATCCTTAAAAAAAGCGCTGCCTTAGCCAATGCGGATCTTGGCGTACTGACTAAAGAAAAGGCCGAGCTGATTGCACGTGTGGCCGATGAGATCATTGCCGGACAGCTTGACGATCAGTTTCCGCTGGTCGTATGGCAGACCGGATCCGGTACACAGACCAATATGAATGTCAATGAAGTCATTGCCAATCGGGGACACGTCCTCAACGGTGGATCTCTGGAGGATGCCAAAAAAGTACTCCACCCCAATGATGATGTCAATAAATCCCAATCTTCAAATGATACCTTCCCGACGGCGATGCACGTTGCGGCATACGATTTTGTAGTGAGGCATACCATTCCGGCCATTAAGACCCTACATGATACGCTCAAGTCAAAATCAGAGGAATTTATGGGCGTCGTCAAAATCGGACGTACACACTTCATGGATGCTACGCCGCTGACGCTTGGACAGGAGTTTTCCGGATATGTGGTTCAGCTGTCACATAGCATCAAAGCCCTCAATAATGCATTGGATGCCGTAGCCGAGCTTGGCATCGGAGGTACTGCCGTTGGAACAGGACTCAATGCGCCCATCGGATTCGACACCAAAACCGTAGATTATATCAAGCAGGAAACCGGACATCCTTTCCGCCCGGCGGAAAATAAATTCGAGTCCCTGGCTGCCCATGACGCTTTGGTCGAGCTTTCCGGTGCATTGAAGCGTACCGCCGTATCGCTGATGAAGATCGGAAATGATGTCCGGATGCTTTCTTCCGGGCCACGCTCCGGCATCGGAGAAATCATCATCCCATCCAATGAGCCTGGAAGCTCCATCATGCCAGGCAAAGTCAACCCTACTCAGTCTGAAGCGTTGACAATGGTTTGCGCTCAGGTGATTGGAAATGATGTCGCCGTAAGCGTCGGAGGTGCAACCGGTCATTTTGAGCTGAATGTTTTCAAGCCACTGATGATTTTCAATGTCCTGAACTCCGCACGCCTCATCGGAGATGCCTGCCTTTCATTCAATGAGCACTGTGCTGTCGGGATTGAGCCGGATTATGCAAATATCACGAAGCATCTCAATAATTCGCTGATGCTTGTTACCGCCCTCAATACCCATATCGGATATGATAATGCGGCGAAAATAGCCAAGAAAGCCCATCAGGAAAATAAGACCCTCAAGCAGGCCGCGATGGAGCTTGGACTTCTTACTGCCGATCAGTTTGATGCCTGGGTACGTCCCGAGGATATGGTCAAGCCCGGATAAGGAGCTTAAGCCTTCAGCGCTACGCGTTTCAAATCACGATTGGCCGGTCGGTATACAACCTTTCCGGATTGCTAAAGCGCGATCCATGGCAGG
>JBBRLW010000203.1:0-4881 GCA_038231115.1 Bacteroidia bacterium | reverse complement strand
CTTAAGCGGATTGGATCCACAGTCATTTTTCCAGATACGTTTGCTGAATTTATCTCCATTGCTGAATACCAGAGTATAGCTTTCATTAGAATCGAACTCGGCGGCATAACGATCATTGTCGAATCCATGTCCGGTAATAACGACTTTCACTCGGGAGATAGCAGGCCTGGCAGGCGATATAAGACTCTTCTTCGGAACCTGGCGCTCAAAGGCCGTATCGGAGGGATAGCTGAAGCCATCTCCATAGTAAACGTTCTGAACATTGATGACTTTGGCTGGAGGAGTCCCTTCAATGAAATCAAGGGAAGTGCTGATGGTAAATCCATCGCTGTATCCGCCATAGAAAGCGCGGAGAGTAACAGAGTCATGCAGGAGCGGCTAGTAATCCGTTACGTCAAAGTCATATTGCGTTGACCATTTGTCATTATAATAGGATCCGTAGGGAGTAATGACCCGTGCCATCTCAATGCGATCAGAGTCAGCCTGGGATTTGTTTCTCAGGATTTCTATCTTGGTCGTGTAATCCCAGCCGGAGCATGACTTCCCCTGCGGGCATCCAAGTACATAGTGAAGTATGATCTTCCTAAAGGTTTTACTGCGATCCGGCATTAGAACACTTGTGTCCTTATTGCCATACCAGGCCCAATGTGCCCGATTATGTGCTGAAATATGCGTTGTATCTCCCGCATGGAGTAGGAAGTATCCGGACAAAAGCAGGAATAAAAGAAGATGCTTCATTACATGCAATTTATGCAATGTATGAGGAATAAAACAGGAAAACAGGCAGGAAAATCAGCTACCCTGCTTTACGGGAAAAGCGTCAACAGACATCTTCGGATTGATATAGTATCTGAATTGGTCGGCAAAACGGATGGAGTCTTCAATCTGGTCAAGCACGGTAATAGAGTCCGGCAGGCGCTCTCGGACATTGATTACCTGCTGTCCCGTAGCAATAATACGCGTGCCCGGAAAAGTATCGCTGAGGCGCTTGAGATAATTATAAGCAGCTTCTTCCTTTGGAGCAGAAGTAAGTACAGTAACTATGTAATGTGCCTTAAACTCGTCATTGGCCGATTGAATGTCATCAAAAGGTACAGCACATCCGAGATAGAGGGTGCGGTTACTCCTTGAGCGGAGCAAGAAATTCAGGAAAAGCAGGGATAGCTCATGCCATTCTTTTTCGGGAAGAAATAGTAGAAATCTTGTAGCCTCCGGAGTTCTGATGTCCATCTGTCCATCAATGGCGACGATAATTTTCTGGCGGATCAGGTTGGAAATGAAATGCTCCTGTGCAGGACGAATCACCGCAGTCTGCCATAATACTCCAATGCGTTTCAGCAGCGGAAAAATGATGTGCACAAAAGTCTTCTCAAAGCCAATGCGGAGGATATTGGTGTTAAGCGTCTTCTCGAAGTTCTCATCGTTATAGGTGATCATAGCCAGTACCAGCGCATCAATTTGATTGATATAGGCATGGTTATTTTCGGAAATGGCCAGCACCTTATCGCGGATTTCCTGAGCTGACATCTTTGCCAGATGCGAGATCTTGACGCCGTTTTTGTTGAGCAAAGACACATTCAGCAGGTGACGCAGGTCTTCCTCAGTGTAATAACGGATATTGGTATCCGTGCGGTTAGGCTCCAGCAGCTGATAGCGCTGCTCCCAGATACGGATTGTGTGGGACTTGATGCCGGTCAGCACTTCAAGCTCTTTTATGGAATACTGGCTCATAAATCAGATGAAGTCTAATCCGGTGTGTAGCTTAATCTTGATAAATTACTGTGTGCAATCCAACAAAAAAGTTTAAACAAAGCGTAGCTCTGAATAATTCCATTGAAGTAGCAAATTGCATACTTATGGGTATTGACTTAAGTCAGATTAGACGCAAACGAAGAATATAATCTGCAAAAATAAGTAATAGACGGCTGTTATGTTGATTCGCGGATCCTGTTTTGAGCGGATAGTGCCGATAAAAAGTCCCGATAAAAGGAGCCAGGCAATATAATTCTGTACAGGAATTGCGCCATTCCACCTCCACAAATGAAATCGAACCGCGAAAGGCTCGAGGAGATAATCCAGCCCTGTCATCAATAATGCACCCGCAAAGGGAATCAGTGCAGGAGGGATCCGGATCAATTTTGTCACATGCCAGGCACTATAGCTTAGCACCAGCCAGTTAAGTCCTATAATGAGCGGTATTCCATCTGCTTTCCAGCCCAGACTATATCCATAGCTGTAATGGCCAAAGATGAGTCCGGTGCGGACTCCCATATCCTCAATGATAAATCCGCTGATAAAGATAAAGATACATCGGATCAGGAAGCTCCGGTTCCATAACCTGTGATCCAGTGCTATAACCGAAGCCGAGACCATCAGACTGAAAGGAGTAAGCCGGGCAAATTCATCACCGTAGGCGCTTTTAAGTCCTACTATTCCGACGACTGTAACTACAGTCATCAGTCCGATACCGATTAAGCGTCTAATCTGCGGCCTTTCCATATATTCTGATGGGTATAATGTTTCCAGACACTGGATATGCTCAGGCTGAGAAAGACCATCCAGAAAACCGGATAGCTAAGGGCGGCACGCCAGATCGGTTCTTTTCCCAGCCAGGCGGTACCGAGCCTGATACCCAGTCCGAGTACAAGCAATGGATAGAGCAGGAGCCAGTGTCCCTGTAATAGCATCAGCGGGAAGATGGCGTAGCTGAGAAATATATGTACGAGCAGCAAGGGAAGCATATATCCGAACATGGAGAATATGTTTTTGCTGAATCCCTGAAAAGCTTCTCTACCAGAGCCATACATTCTTGTCCGAACCAGTTCGTTACCGAGCAGAGTCTCGCATCCGTACCCGAGGCTTTTGGCAAGCCTGAAAGAAGCGATATCCTCTGTAATTTCCCTACGAAGCAGACTATGGAATGGATAGGCATCATACACAGCTCTTCTGAAGGCAATAAATTGTCCGTTGGCTGCCGCCAGCGAAGGCAGCTTTCGAGCGAGCCATATCAGCCGCAGAGGTAATAAACTCAGCAGGATATAGTGCATCAGGGGGACAATCAGCTTTTCCCCCCAGCTCTGTGTTACCTGATCAGGAAAAATAGAGAATAAATCCAGCCCCTTAATTTCCATTTCACGAAGCATGGATGGGATGGCCTGCGGATGTATCCGAACGTCCGCATCTGAAAAAAGCAGGACATCGCCCTGCGCTGCGTCCGCCAATTGATGACAGGCGAAATTTTTGCCCAGCCATCCGGACTCTAGAGGCTTCCCGCGAAGTAATAGTATAGGCTCATCCGGATTGATTTCGCGCTCCAGGCAGTCATAAGTTCCATCTGTGGAGCTATCGTCGAGCAGGATAATCTCCAGATGCGGATATAGCTGCTTGCGCAGGCTTGCCAGCAGTCCGGATACATTTGCTATCTCATTGCGCAGGGGGATCAGCAGGGAAACCCGTTCGCTACCTGTGTATTGTGCTGCCTGAAAATAGGGTCGGGAAAAGACGTTTATAAAAACACAGAGGAATCGGATACAGTAGGCTGTGAAAGTCATCAGGTACAGGATCATCAGTCCCTGGGAATCGAATAGCTGTTGGACGGCCTGCATTATTTCTTCAGCGGGGAACTGGTTTCCGAAGCAGGTAGCACATCAATAACACGATCCAGGCAGGCGCGGTAGAAATCATTATACTGATCTTCAAAGGTTTTAGCAGAAGTATAATCTCCCAGCTGATGGAATACCGACAGTGTTTCTTTGGGATTCGAGCCATAGTCTGTCAGTGAGACAAAAAACAGCACCTGCGCATGGGGATTCTGATCCAATATGCGGATAACGCCTTTCTCAAACCGGATAGATCCGGCATGCATGGATTCTATTTTCCCTTGTGGAAAGAGTGCAACCACGTTTTCCGCTGATTTGAGCAGCTCATGGACATATCGGATGGTCAGTACTACGCTACGCGAAGATTTTTTCACGGAAAATGCACCCGCAGAGCGGAGGAATTTCCGCTTCTCCAGTTCTTCTTCCAGCATCATAATGTGGAGCTTACGCTTCCAGTAATAATGATTCAGATAATAGACAAGGAAACCGTCCCACCAGGAGTAATGATTACCCAGCGCAATCAGAGGACGCTGGCTATCAAGCTCGGGTATCTCGACAGGGACAGAACGGAAATGCCTTCCGATGATATGCAGGAAATAATTGCCCCAGAAATGCCTTCCCCAGAAAGTATGACGTGTTTTTATCAAGGACGGTTTCTATGGAATCGGCAGGCATGTAAAGATAGCCTGTGTGAAAAATTGATCAGTGAATGGTGATATAAGCCGCTGACTTACATCATAGGGACGTTGCGCATATCGTAGTTCTCGATGTCGTGCTCATGCTCTACATCGGCTTCAGCGCGGTCGAGCAGGAAGACTGTCACCGTGATGGCAGCCGCAAGCCCGAGCAGAGCCATTCCGAGGGGCAGAAGCAATGCGCTGGATTTACTTGCTTTTGCAGGAGTAGAATATGTATCAGAAGTATGCATAGATATAATGTTTACCTGATTGGCTTAACACCTCAAAAATAATACGGGTTTCCCATTTATAAGAAATTCCGGAGATTTAATATGAAAATCATTTTCGCTATCTGGATAGATTATTTTTCTATGAGCATGACTCACCGCATGAACATTTCCGGCGTCTTATGATTATATTTGCTAAGGAGTCTTAGAAGCTCTTCAAAACGTAAATATCAGTTCAGGAAGATGGATGCGCGTCTTTTAACCCGCTTAAGAAGCTATAATGATCAGAAGCTGCTGGATATAGTCCGGCACCCGACCCAATATCCGCACCGGATGATTGACGCGGCCTATATCGTTATGATTGAGCGCGGCGTATCT
>JBBRLW010000202.1:0-4886 GCA_038231115.1 Bacteroidia bacterium | reverse complement strand
CTTGAAAATGGTATCATCCGGACTAAAAGTCATGATCGTACCATTTTTCGCATTTGTAGGATTGACCGGGTAATCCCTAACTAATTCGCCTCGCACAAACTCTGCGACTTTGCTTTCTCCATCGCGAATGGACTCCACCCGGAAACTTGACGCCAGGGCATTGACTGCTTTCGTACCGACTCCATTGAGTCCTACGGATTTTTGGAATGCCTTGGAATCGTACTTCCCACCGGTATTAATCTTGGAGACGCAATCAATCACCTTTCCTAAAGGGATACCCCGACCGTAGTCGCGGACAGTTACGGTAGTGTTATCTACTTTGATATCTACTGTCCGCCCATTCCCCATCACGAACTCATCTATGGAGTTATCTACAATTTCTTTGAAAAGGATATATATGCCATCATCGGCTGAGGAGCCATCTCCAAGCTTGCCAATGTACATCCCAGGACGCAGACGAATATGCTCTTTCCAGTCTAGACTACGTATATTATCTTCTGTATAGCTACCGATTAATTCCATGGTTATTGAATCTGCAAAGTTATGAGTTTAGGGATGCCGAATCTGAGAATGAAAACGCATATATCTTTTAAGCGTTGCAAGTATATAGCTTTGCAAAGCCTAAGAAAGATGTTATCATTTGATGAGATAAGAGAAAAGCTTTTGAATTTCAAAGGTGTAAGCGAGCAATTCCCATTTGGAGAAGAGCACTTTGTTTACAAAGTACTTGACAAAATTTTTGCCATTTTAAGTATAAATGACAAGATTTGTGTAGCCTTGAAATGTGATCCGCTAATTATTGATGAAATGAGAGAGCGGTATTCTTTTCTTTCGCATGCTCCTCACTTCAATAAACGTCACTGGAATCTGGTAACTGTTGAGCATGATGCTTCTCCCTCCATCATATTTGAGATGATAGAACACTCTTATCATCAGGTTGTAAAAGGATTTACTAAAGTGAAAAGATCAGAACTAGAAAATTTAAAAGATGTCGATATTTAAAGAAAAGTCAACAATACGTATTACCTGCCCTCTTCGGCTTTCTCCCTATCTTGGAGCTGAAATCACAAGTCTGGGATACATAATTGACCATCAGGATAATACAGGTGTAGAGATAACTGGCAGCCTGCTGGACTGTATAAATTTAAACTTATGGTCGAGGATTGGTCATAAGGTTCTATATAAGCTTTCGAATTTTGAGGCAAGAAATCCTGATGATCTGTATAATCATTTGAAAAACATTCCCTGGGAGGAGATTATTGATTCAAAAGGATATGTATCGATAGAATCGACTGTATTGAATGATGCTATTCGCGACACAAGGTTTGCAAATCTTCGAGCCAAGGATGCCATCGTTGACCGTATATTTTCTAAAAAGCTGGAGCGTCCTTCATCCGGACCTGAATCAGATAGGACTGTGATATACCTATTCTGGAAGGATGACGAAGCATCAGTCTTCATTGATACTTCTGGAGAGACTATTGCCCGACATGGGTACAGAAAGAATCCTTATAAGGCGCCTTTACAGGAAAGCCTGGCCGCTGCCGTAATTCAGGAAACAGGATATGACGGAAGTATGCCGTTTGTGAATCCAATGTGTGGAAGCGGTACGCTGGCAATAGAAGCCGCAATGAAGGCTTTAAACATTGCTCCCGGACTGCCCCGGACAAATTTCGGATTCATGCACATCCTGGGCTATGAAGACAAAGAATTTCAGAATATCAGAGATAAGGCTCGTTCTAAAATAAGGAAGGATATCAGGCCTGAAATCCTTGTAAGCGATATTAATGAGATGGCACTTCGGGCTACGGATCAGAATGCTCAGGAAGCACGCATAAGAGACCTGTTCCGCATAGAGAGAAAAGATTTTAGGGAAATCAGAATGCCAGAATCACCTGGCATATTGGTTATGAATCCGGAATATGGTGAGCGCCTCGGTGAGGTAGATCAACTGGGGGAGACCTATTCAGAAATCGGAGATTTCTTCAAGAAGAAATGCGGCGGTTATATGTGCTATGTATTTTCAGGTAACCCTGATTTGTCAAAGCAAATAGGCTTGAAACCCAAGCGAAGAATAGAATTTTATTCGGGGAAAATAGATTGCCGCCTGCTCAGTTTTGAAATGTACTCAGGAAGCAGAAAAATTAAGGACGAGTCAGATATTACCGAAACATCCGAAGCTTAGCTTTCGTACATCGTGCCTTCTTTCAGCTTCTCTGCATTTTCCGCTACCTGGATAGGCTCAATCAGATCATCAACATTCCCGTCAAGGATTTTGTTGAGGTCATAAAGGGTAAGTCCTATTCTGTGATCGGTAACACGGCTCTGTGGAAAATTATAGGTTCTAATCTTTGCAGACCGGTCACCGGTTGAGACCATAGTTTTTCGCTTGGCTGAGATTTCATCAAGATACTTTTGATATTCACGCTCATAGAGCCTGCTCCGTAGAATCTTCATGGCCTTCTCAAAATTTTTGATCTGCGACTTTTCATCCTGCATGGAAACACTCACTCCACTTGGGACGTGGGTAAGCCTAACAGCTGAGTATGTTGTATTTACAGACTGACCTCCAGGACCAGAGCTACAAAAAGTCTCTTTCTTGATGTCAGCTTCCTTGAGATCAATATCAAAATCCTCGGCTTCGGGTAATACAGCAACGGAAGCTGCAGAAGTATGTACCCTTCCGGCAGACTCGGTAGCCGGAACCCGCTGTACACGATGTACACCTGACTCATACTTCAGCTTGCCATAGACCTTATCCTTACCAGAAACTGAGAAAATCACCTCTTTATACCCTCCTGTGGAGCCCTCATGGACTTCAATGACTTCTGTTTTCCAGCCTTTAATCTCACAGTATTTAATGTACATACGGTACAGGTCTCCGGCAAAAAGCGCTGCCTCATCACCTCCCGTTCCAGCACGAAGCTCCATTATCGCATTACGATCATCCATTGGATCTGCTGGTACCAGCAACAATTTGATCCGTTCTTCCATAGGCCCTAATGAACTCCAGAGCTCATCCAGATCAGCTTTCGCCATTTCCCGAAAGTCCTCATCCTTTTCCGTTTCGATAATCTTTTTGTTCGTATCAATATTGGAAAGGAGGTTACGGTACTGATGGTATATTTCTGCAATTTCCCGCAGATTGCTATACTCTTTATTCAGCTGAGTAAAGCGTTTCATATCATTGATCAGATCAGGCTCAATAAGCTGATTTGCTACTTCCTCGTAGCGTGTATTAATATCTTCAAGTCGTTTCAGGAGATTCATAATGTATAAGAATATATTTTGAGCGATGTACTGTCCCGCAGGATCAGCTTATCCTCAGTAATCCTAAACTCAAGGATGGCTGAAGAATGAGGCGGCAAAGTTACCTCCTTCCTCACGTAGCTCTTTATATTTGATGAAAATATCCTGCCGTCCTTTAAATAGTAAATATTGTCACGCAGAATATCGAATGTCAGGATATTTGAGTCTCTGATCGTGCTCAAAAAGGCACCATACTGATCAAATATGCTAATTCCATAATTTTCGATCTGTGCAAAGAGATATGGGACTCTCTCAATCAGGTATATAGGGCTAATCCGCTTTAAGGGAATAAAAGTAAGCTTGGGACTTTCATATACGAGCGATAGAGAGGGATCTATTTTTCGGAGCTGCAACTGATCCGGATCATAAAGCCAAAATCCGTTCTGATTAGATTTGCATCCTGCAGTAAATTGTTCAACAGGCTGCGTACCGAGCTCTATATTCTGAAGCTCGACCAGATTTTTGTCTAATACCACTATTCGATTCTGACTGGAGAAAAAAAGAACAGTCTGCAATGGATCGCGAACATCCACATTATCCAGATCTCCATAGCTCATAAATTTCTGGGACTGGATGACTTTTCCTGTACTATCATACTTGATAAGTACATTACGGTCATTTACCAAATAGATATTGCTGAAAATATCTGCTCTGATAAATTTTGCCGTTAAGGTTAGCTCAGCATTCTGATGATATTGCTGGGTAAACGCGCTTAAAGACATTATAGTCATCCATAGGCTTATAAAAAGCTTATTCATATTTCAATAGCCTTAAATTTTCTCCATCAAATCTGGCATAAGTGTAGTGACTAATCCAGTCACCCAGATTTACATACTCTGAATTTCCCCCCAGAGAAAGCTGATACGGCAAATGGCGATGACCGTACACAAAATAATCAATATGACGAGTTTGTAGCACTTCTCTGGAGTGTATGATCAGCCATTCTCTATCTTCTCCAAAAAATTCCTCATCTGACTTGCCGGTATGCATCCGGCTTTTTTTGGAGAAGTAGTTGGCGAGGCCTATTCCCCAATCCGGATGTAGAACTCGGAACAGCCATTGTGCGAATGTATTAGTAAAAACAGATTTCAGAAATTTATAGCCTTTATCACCTGGCCCCAGTCCATCGCCGTGTGCGAGATAAAACGTTTTATTTCCAAATGTCTTGATTTGAGGCACATGTATCACCTGAGCATTGATCTCCACACCCAGATAGTCTTTCATCCATAGATCATGATTGCCAGAAAATATGGAGATTTTGATTCCCATATCACTTAGCTCTGCGAGCTTACCGAGAAATCGAGTAAATCCTTTGGGAATCACGTGCTTATATTCAAACCAGAAATCGAACAAATCTCCCATGAGATAAAGCTCCGAAGCATCTTTTTTAATCAGTTCCAGCCATGCTATGATCCGTTTCTCGCGGATTAAAGACTCAGAACCTGTCGGAGCACCCAAGTGGAAATCCGATGCGAAATAGATGATTTCACTCATCGTATTAAATTGTCAAAGGCTCATCTATAAAAAACAGATAGCTGACACCCTGATTCTTTGGCTTCTTCATAGCAGAGTCGTTT
>JBBRLW010000201.1:0-4920 GCA_038231115.1 Bacteroidia bacterium | reverse complement strand
GGAGATGGAGTTTTTAATAACGCATTCTCTACCGATACGCTGAGACTGAACCCGGGAAATTCATATCAATTTGCGGAAAGCAAAACGACAACGATCACTAATGCATTATATGCCAACGGATCAACTACAGGATTAACTTACATACAATCTACTAACCCGGGGAAGCGGGCTACCCTCAAAAAAATCAATGGAGATATCTGTCTGGAACTGATTTACGTCAAGGATATTGCTGCGACCGGTACTCCGAAGTTTACCGCAGGGAACGCTTCTGTGGATCTTGGCAATAATACGGGCTGGATTTTTAACCGTAGCTACAGCTGCCTCCCAAGAACTATTACAACAAAAGCGGTTGCCGGAAATAATTACTGTCCCGGTGATCCGATCAAAGTCCCATACTCAGTAACTGGAAATTTCAATCCAACCAATTACTTTATAGTCCAGATTAGTGATAGTACAGGAAGCTTCACTAAACCGGACAGCTGCGGCTCATTACAGACTAATATTGATGATACTGTCAGAGCATTTGTGCCGTATTATGTCAAACAGGGTAGCAAATACCGATTTAGGGTAGTATCCAATGCGCCATACGTTATAGGAACAGATAATGGAACAGATAAATCAGTAAAACAGGGACCTCTGGATAATTCAGGTGGTGATAGTGCCGTATGCATCGGAGGTGCGTCGGCATCCATTGGTGGAACATCATCTGCAGGTTCTACTTATTCCTGGACAAGTGTTCCATCAGGATATACTTCTACCCTACTTAAAAACATTGTCAAGCCAGGCATAACGACGATATATATCCTTACAGAAACACTTAAAGTAAACGGCTGTAAACGTCCGGATAGCACTACCGTTACTGTAAATCCTTTACCTTTTGCTAAAACTGGAGGTAATAAATCCATTTGCAAAGGAGACTCAGCTCAGCTGGGAGATACAGTAGTAACAGGGTCTTTGTATTCATGGAGCTCAAATCCGGCTGGATTTACTTCTATTTTGGCTCAGCCGAAGGTATCACCGGTTAGTAATACCTGGTATTACCTCACGGAAACAAATTCCCTCACAGGATGTCAGAAAAAGGATAGTTTGCAGGTATCTGTCAAATCCACACCCATAGCAGATGCAGGAAATGATACTTCTATCTGTTCTGGATCAAGTGTAAGCCTTGGTAAATCAGCGCTGGCAGGACTGACTTACACCTGGACAAATAATATCAATTCCAATACATTCAGTAGCTCTAATATTTCAATTAGCCCTATCATTTCCGTACAATGGAAGCTGGTTGTATCTAACGGCGCATGCAGTACTTCAGATAGTGTATTGGTTACTGTTAATTCCATACCCGTATCCAGCTTAGGAAATGATACTATTGTTTGTCCCGGAACAGTTCTGACTCTAAAACCTTCTACTACAGCATCGGGAATTAGTTACAGCTGGACAAGTAATCCTTCCGGGTTTGTATCCACACTAAGTTCAGTCAGCTACACGGCTTCTACGAATAGAACAATTAAGCTGACTGCCAAAAATCCTGCAACAGGATGCCTGAGTACTGATTCTCAACTGATATCAGTAAAGATTATGCCTGTGAATCCGGCAGGAGCGGATAAATCCATCTGTCTCAACCGTGATGTGAAGCTGGGAGATACTTTAAACTGGACTTACATCAAGAAATGGACGAGAAGTACCGGAGGACTTAGTGCAAGCACCACCTTCATCACTGATCGACCGAAGGTTACAACAGATTATTATCTGACGCTTACAGATAAAGTAAGCGGATGTCAGGTAACAGATACAGTAAGGGTCACTGTACTTCCGCTACCCTATGCTCATGCTAAACCGAAATCAGGGCTCTTCTATTGCCTTGGAAGTACATTTACTTTAGGCGATACCAATATAATCGGAAACACTTATTCATGGAAAAATAGCAAGACTCTCAGCTACACTTCAAGTGCGGCACAACCTGTAGTAATAGCAAAAGATACTTCCAAATATTATCTTACAGTTACTAATACCTCATCAGGTTGTATCAATAAGGATACAGTTCTCATTACGACTTATCCATTGCCACTTGCTAATGCCGGAGGCAACAAATTGCTTTGCCTGGGAGATAGTGCAGTCCTGGGACAGGCTGGGATTTCAGGAAATACTTACAGCTGGACCGGCAAGCCATCGGGCTTTGTATCAGTAAGCAGCAAGCCAACAGTCAAACCGATTGTTTCTACAACTTACTACCTGAAGCAGACTATCAGCTTGACAGGCTGTTCCAAATCAGATAGCGCTCAGGTATCGATTTCTACCCCACCAGCCAAAGCAGCAGGGAAAGATTCAACTATCTGTTCAGGAAACAAAGCCCAAATAGGAGCCGCAGCCATTTCGGGTATAAATTATTCATGGACTTCAAGTTCAGGAGGATTTACAAGCACAACAGCCAACCCTTTGGTACAGCCTTCAATTACAACAACGTATTACGTCAAGGCATCTTTTGCTTCTTCCGGCTGCTTTAGCCTTGATACGATTATTGTGAAAGTGAACCCGCTTCCGGTAACAAATGCTGGAGCTGACGCATCCGTTTGTATTGGTTTAAAAGACAAAATCGGATCTGTTTCCGTCACAGGAAATTCATACCAATGGACTAGTATCCCGAGCGGATATACCTCTACGCTTGCTACTGATTCAGTAAGTCCGGCAAATACAAGCCTCTATATTCTGAAGCAGACCAATTCATTAACAGGATGCTCTAATACAGATACGATTCAGGTGAAAATCAAATCCCTGCCTGTCGCCAATGCGGGATCTGATCAGACAATTTGCAAAGGAGATAGCATATTAATTGGAACCACAACAGCTGCTCAAATCAAATCTTTATGGACTGTATTAGGATCTTCAGTAACCATCGGTAGAAAGGCGCAGATATATGTGAAGCCTGCCAGTCTCACGACTTATAAAATTTCAGTTACGGATACAATTACTACGTGCCGAAATTCCGACACTGTAATCGTCAAAGTCAATTTAACACCACTGATCAATATTATTAACGATACGGCAGTGTGCTATGGAAGTACACTCAGCTTGGGATCAGGTAGTGTTACAGGATTAAATTACAGCTGGACAAGTAAATCAGGAGGCTTCAGCTCAACACTTGCCAACCCTTCCATATCTGTAGTCGCAACTGATATATACCGTCTGAAAGTTACCAATGGCAGCACAAGCTGTACTTCAAGAGATAGCGTCATAATTACAATGAATCCGCTTCCTGTTGCAGCGGTCGGCCTCTCAAAAAGTATTTGCTCGGGAGATAGTACCAAAATAGGATCAGCCATTGTTACAGGACATACTTTTGCATGGACATCAAAACCTGCTGGATTTATATCAATAAATGCCAACCCTTTTGTCAGGCCAAATGCAAACACATGGTATTATCTTACCGAAAAGAACAGCTCAACGGGATGTATCAAATCAGATAGTGTTCAGATTAAAGTTAATCCTCTGCCTGCAAAAGCAGCTGGAAGGGACACAACCATCTGTTTGGGACAGAAAGCGAGCATCGGAAAAAATGCAATTTCAGGAATTAGCTACAGCTGGACAGCATCCTCAGGGGCTTTTGCAAGTACGTTAAGCAATCCTATAGTTCAGCCTGCATCAGGAACAAGCTATTATGTAACAGCTGCTAACTCTACAACGGGATGTTCAACAAAAGATACCGTTTTGGTGAAAGTAAATGCTTTACCTGCAGCAAATGCCGGAAGAGATACAGCTATATGTTTTGGATTCAAGGCACGAATCGGATCTTCATTGATTAGTGGCAATACATACTCATGGACAAGTATCCCAACCGGATACACTTCCAGCCTGGCAGTAGATTCTGTTAAGTCTCTGAGCAGTACTAATTACGTATTATTAGTCAAAAATGCTGGTACTGGATGTCAGAATACTGATACGGTACAGGTAAAAGTCAACAGCCTTCCTGTAGCCAACGCGGGATCTGATCAGACCATTTGCAAAGGAGATAGCGTAAAAATCGGTACAGGCATACTCTCCCAACAAAAAGCCAGATGGACTATGATACCTTCTTCTGCAATTATTGGGAAAACAGCTACTATATATGTACATCCTATTACGGTTCAGAAGTATATTCTAACCGTACAGGATTCGATTACCAGCTGCTCAAATAAGGATACGGTACAGGTGAACGTTAATCCATTACCGATAATAAGCGCTATTAATGACACAGCGGTATGCTATGGCACTGTAATAAGCTTAGGATCAGGTTCAGTTTCGGGACAAAATTATAGCTGGACATCAAAATCAGGGACATTCAGCTCAAGCATTTCAAATCCATCTGTAACTATAACAAAATCAGAGGTATATCGTCTTAAAGTTAGTGTAGCACTAACCGGATGTAAATCAAATGATAGTGTCTCGGTGATCATGAATCCGCTTCCGACGGCCAATGCCGGAATCTCTAAAAGCATTTGTCTGGGGGATAGTGCTCAAATAGGCAGCTCGGCAGTTACAGGAAACCTGTATACCTGGAAATCAACGCCTGCCGGATTCGCGTCCCTTGCTTCAAATCCAAGTGTCAAGCCTATTGTCAGCACATGGTACTATTTGAAGGAGACTGTTTCATCCACAGGCTGTTCCAAAACAGATAGTGTCCAGATTAAAGTCAACAGCCTGCCCTCAAAAGCCGCTGGCGCGGATGCAGCTATTTGCTTCGGAAATAGTATTACCATCGGACTTGCTTCTACCACCGGAATATCTTACAGCTGGACATCCAGTCCTGTCGGATTCTCCTCAACACTGGCATCTCCAACGGTGAATCCAGGGGTATCAAGCAGCTATTACCTGATTTCAAGCTATACAAGCACCTCATGCAAAAGTGTTGATACCGTTATAGTAAAAGTAAATCCTCTGCCATTG
>JBBRLW010000200.1:0-4935 GCA_038231115.1 Bacteroidia bacterium | reverse complement strand
GAGCATATTCAGATGACTTTAGCTGAGCAATATCGCCCGCGGTTCGGCTCCTCCGGAAGGATAGGGTAGCGCAGGTATTTCTGAGCAGATCCATTTGGAGCAGCTTACCCAACAGTAGATCATCCTGAAGCCCCAGCAGGTATTTCAGTGCCTCATTGGCCATCATGGAACCGATCATACCGGCAAGGGGACCCATTACGCCAATATCATTGCAGCTCGACTGATTCAGGGGCGCCTCCGGGAAAATGCAGCGATATGTAGGGCAATCAGGACTGATATTGAAAGTGCTAACTTGTCCCTGCCATGCGTTGATACCTCCGTAAATCCATGGCTTGCCTGCTATTACGCAGGCATCGTTGATGAGGTAGCGCGTCTGATAATTGTCGGAGCAGTCCATAACCAGATCTGCTGCCGAGATGTGTTTCAGCGCATTATCTGTATTGAGATACTCCGTTTCGTAGCTGATGATCGGTTCCGAGTTCAGCTTTTTAGCATAGCGCTGTGCTTCCTGTGCTTTGGAGGCTCCGATCATAGCTTCGCTATACAATGGCTGCCGCTGTAGGTTGGACTCCGAAACTACGTCGCCATCCAGAATATGAATTTGCCCGACCCCAGCTCCTGCGAGGTACATCAGCACCGGAGAACCCAGTCCGCCGGCGCCAATGATGAGTACTTTAGCTGACGTCAGCTTTTCCTGTCCTGAATCTCCTACTTCCGGAAGGATAGTCTGCCGGATATATCTTGCTTCCGTATCCATAATCTATATTCAAATAGTAGCTGATGTGTGTTCCCAGTCCTTCCAGACCGGTTCATAGCCTTTACTTCGGATCATCTCTGCAATTTCCTGCGGGCTGCGGTCATCCGATATTTCGAACTGCTCCAGCGCCTCCGGCTCCGCGGCATATCCGCCCGGATTCGTTTTTGATCCTGCGCTGATGCTTGTAATTCCCAGCGAAATGATATTATCGCGGAACGTATCGCTCTCCCGTGTAGATATGGATAGCTCCAGATTTTCATCAAACAGGCGCCAGGCGCAGATAAGCTGAACCAGTTCCCTGTCGCTGATCAGCTGATCATGCAGCGGAACATTAGATGCTGGTCTCAGACGTGGAAACGACAGCGAGAACTTAGTCTTCCAGTATTTTTTTCTCAGATAGCTCAGGTGGAGGGCACAGTAAAAGGAGTCAATCCGCCAGTCTTCGAGACCCAGCAGTACTCCGAGGCCGATTTTATGGATGCCTGCCTTTCCCAGGCGCTCGGGCGTTTCAATCCGGTACTGAAAGTTCGATTTCTTTCCTTTGGGATGATGCAGCTTATATTTTTCCTCGGTATAGGTCTCCTGATAGACCAGCACGGCATATACTCCGGCATCATGCAAACGGACATATTCCTCCTCCTCCATTGGCTGCACCTCAATAGAAATATTGGAAAAATGCGGCCTCAGGATTCGGACGGCATGTTCTATATAATCAATCCCGACGGTACGGTTGGCCTCTCCGGTAACCAGCAGGACATGGTCATATCCATAAGATTTGATGATTTCGGCTTCCTGTAGTATCTGGGCATCACTGAGGCGGATTCTCGCAATTTTGTTATCGTAGCTGAATCCGCAGTAGGTACAGATGTTCTGGCACTCATTGGATAAATACATCGGTACATACATCTGCATGGTATTTCCAAAGCGGGAGAGGGTCTTCTGCTGGCTCTTCTGAGCCATGTTTTCAAGCAGTGAGCTCGCCGCCGGCGATATAAGCGCCGCAAAATCAGCCATAGATAATTCCCGGGAGGCCATCGCTTCCTGAACCTGTGTAAGCGTACTATTGTAGATCAGCTTTTTAACCTTCTCAAGAGGATACTGATGGAATAAGTCGTAGAATGACATAATCAGGCTAATTGAGAAATGATGTCAGAGGACTGGAAGCCTGTGCCTCACGCATTGTTTTCGGAAGCTGCGCCATTCGTGCCATACGTCCGGAGGCTACTGCCCAGCGGAAGGCTTCAGCCATCCGCACCGGATCACCTGCGATGGCAATGGCTGTATTGACGAGTACTGCATCAGCGCCCATTTCCATAGCCTGAGCCGCGTGGGAGGGTGCGCCAATTCCGGCATCAATAATCACCGGAACGTTGCTTTCAGCAATAATGATCTCGAGCATAGCCCTCGTCTGTAAGCCCTGATTGCTCCCAATGGGCGCAGCAAGCGGCATTACTGCCGATGTCCCAACATCTTCGAGACGCTTGCATAGCACCGGATCGGCATTGATATACGGTAGAATAATGAATCCTTCTTTTGCCAGAACTTCCGTTGCTTTCAGTGTTTCAATCGGATCCGGTAGCAGATAGCGGGGATCGGGATGTATCTCGAGCTTCAGCCAGTTGGTCTGAAGGGCTTCGCGTGCCAGGCGGGCGGCGAATATCGCTTCTTCGGCATTCCTGACCCCACTGGTATTCGGCAGCAGATTTACTCCGGAGTCAATCAGACTCCTCAGCATCAAATGCTGCGGATTACGGAAATCCATCCGCTTCAACGCTACCGTCACCAATTCCGATCCGGAGGTCGCTATGGCTTCTGACATCATCTGGTTGGAGGAAAATTTTCCGGTGCCTAAAAAAAGGCGGGAGTTAAATTCTTTTCCCGCTATAATGAGCCTGTCCATGTGTTTTCAATCGTTTGGATAATGTTTTTAGTCTGCTGCACCGGATCAGTTGATTCGGCAATTAGTGATGATACGGCAATGCCAAATCCACCGAGTGCATATACCTCTGCAATGTCAGCAATAGTAATACCTCCGATGAGCAAAACCGGCTTTTGTCCCTGTCCGGAGCGTATTATTTCCGAAAGTTCATCTGTTGATAATATCGGACTCAGCTTTTTCTTGGTGTGTGTAAATCGGAAGGGACCTAATCCTATGTAATCAGCAGAGGAATCAAGTGCCTGCTGAAACTCAGCCATATTATTGGCTGTCGCTCCTATGATTTTGTCTGTGCCAAACAAGAGACGCGCCTCCTCAATTGACATATCATCTCTTCCGAGGTGAACGCCATCGGAATCAATTTCCGAGGCTACATCCGCATGATCATTAATAATCAGCACAGCGCCATACTCGGCAGATAGCTTCTTTGCAGCAATAGCCTCTATCATGAAATCTTCCTTGTCGAGTGATTTTGCCCGAAGCTGGATCCAGCGGCTGCCTCCGCGCAGTGCCTGTTCTATCTGAAATGAATACTCTCCCGCTAAGGAAATGTTATCTGTAGTAATAAAATGTAATCTGGAAATCGGGCGCTTCATCGGATAGATATTTTATTACCTATGTCATTCCCCTGATGCTTCCCAATCAAGCCCTGTCCGCTCAGAAGATATTGATTGATATATTCCTTCGCCATTCGGATGGATTCCGGCCAATCATTTCCAAGGCTTTTATAGGCCGCAATAGCCGAGGACAGTACACAGCCTGTTCCCCGCTTTTTATAGTCCTCTGCAAGACGTGGAGCTTTAAACTCTATCGGCTCATCGGTATATCCATAGAGTGTATCAAGGCAGGACTCAGAGCCTGTCGTTTCATGTCCACGTTTTAATAATACCATCGTATCATGGGTTTGATGTGCCGTACCTGAGCTAATGGCATCAAGCTCATCAATATTTGGAGTTATCAGATCTACACTATTAAGCGCCTGGATCGTTATTTCCGGATTAGTATAGAATGCAGAATATCTATCTGTTTGATAGAAAGTAGGCGCGGAAACCGTATCCCATATTACAGCAGCCTCTGATTCTATCTCGTCCAACAGCTTCCGTATGCTGATAATAATCTGCGGACTCTGCACCAATCCGATTTTAATCACGGATACCGGAAAACGATCGAGCAGTATTTTTATCTGATAAAGCACAGCAGATTCCTCAAAAAAATCAATTTTTTCACAGCTGATATCCGTCTGAATCGTATTGCAGGTGAGCGCGGCAATTCCCTGGACTCCGCATTCTTCAAAGACTTTTATATCAGCCAGTACGCCCGCGCATCCGGATGGATCAAATCCTCCGATGCTCAGCACAAAGGGACGGTCGCTGTTTAGCATAAGTCCCGCAGCTCGACGTATTTGCTCACCGGATTCGGATCCTTCCAGATCGTCCCCAGCACACCTACACCGAAAAAGCCCATCTCCTTGGCCATACTAATTTTATCTTCCTCCACGCCACCTACGCCAACAATCTTGTATCTCGATTTTTTGACAGCAGACTCAATCTTCGTCAGGCTATACTCCGATTTATGATTCTTCTTGGAAATACTTTCAAACACCGGACTGAATATGATATAGTTGTACGCGCGGCTCGCTCTCCGGATACTGCTCAGATGATGAAATGTAGTGCTGATGTGCAGCTTGGGACGTAGTATCTTCAGCCAAAAGAGCTTGACTTTCAGCCAGCCCTTCTCTTTCCGATGGGTTTCGGTGAGATGTATCCCTTTGATTTTGAACTCGAGTGCCAGCTCGTGATGCGAGTGAATCACGATGCGAGAATGATACTGCTTTGGAATCCGCTCGATATAATCGGCCAGCTGCTCGGTGGAGTAGTCGGGCTTCCTTACATGTAAAGTCTTCAGACCAGCGTGAAATAACTGTTCTACAACCTTATGCTCGAAGTCCCAGTCTTCCTCCTGAGTGATGACGATCAGTTCCAATAGTCTGTAATATAAACTTATCGTTATCAAAAGTACAATTCTGATCCTTTATTTTGAAATTCTACAGATTTTTCTTTCATTCCCTGCTCCAGTGCTTCCTGCTCTTCCAGACTGAGGCCGGCAGCATAGTCCCGTACGTCCTGCGTAATTTTCATGGAGCAGAATTTGGGTCCGCACATCGAGCAAAAATGTGCGACCTTGGCGCCATCCGCAGGTAATGATTCATCATGGAACTCACGCGCCGTCTTCGGATCTAGAG
>JBBRLW010000199.1:0-4953 GCA_038231115.1 Bacteroidia bacterium | reverse complement strand
TCTGCGGTATCAATTACGGGAAGCGCAAACAACAATACTTTCTACGGATGTAATCTTAGATCCTTCAAAGGAGCTCAGTATTATTCCTATCAGTCTGTTGTGTATTTCAATCAGGGGACAACCAATAACTACAATACTTTCCGTAACAACCATATCTCCGGAGGTTATGCTTCCGTGTATGAGTACGGTGGATATTCGTCAAAACCGATCGGGACTGTACTTGATAGCAACCTGATGGACTCCGCGTACTATTACGGAGCCTATATCTTCTATACCAAAGGCGGATCATTTGATCATAATACCGTTCGTGAAATCGGAACTGCCGGTTCTGGTGCCACAGGGATGTATTTCTATTATAGTGATGAGGTTAACAGCATCAGCAATAACAACATCACGATGACCTACGGAGGTACTGGAATGCAGATCTATTATCCGAGCAATATCCTTAAGACATGTGTAGTAGCTAACAATATGATCCATGCCGTTGGAAACAACAATAACACGGGTCTGTATTTCTATTCCTATACATCAAGCTCACCTTCCTTCAGCATAGTCAACAATACGCTTGTATGTGATGGTAATTCATCAGGAGGAAATGGAGCGCTATACTATTACGGATATAACTACTACGGTTCTACGGCCCATGTAACACTTGCCAATAATATCATTGCCATCAGCGGAACAGGTAGTACTACCATTCCGGCAGCGTTTATCTATAACTATTCAACGCTGGATACATTAGATAACAATGACTATTACAATCCGGCTTCTGGAGGTACTTTGGTAAATTATAACTCTACCAATTACTCTACACTTGCAACTGTTCAGTCAGCAACAGGGAAAGATGCCAATTCTATCAGTTCTGATCCAAGCTTTGTATCAGCTACTGATCTGCATGCATCGGGTCCTTCCTTAAATGCAGCAGCGATTTCTCTTCCTTATGTCACTACTGATATAGACGGCGATACACGTAGCGCAACACCTGATATCGGTGCCGATGAGTTTACTCCGGCTGCCAATGATGCAGGGGTATCTGCCTTTATTTCCCCGGGATCTGCTTATTGCGGATCAGGTACTACAACTATAACGGTTGCCCTGAGAAACTTCGGAACCAATACACTTACGGCTACTACCCTGTATTACTCCGTTAACGGAGGTACTCCGGTATCTTATGCCTGGACGGGGTCTTTAGCTTCGGGTGCAACTACTGCTGTATCATTTGGTACAGGATATACTTTCTCCTCCGGAACTTATGCCATCAAAGCCTACACGGATGGAGCCAATGGCACTACCGATGGGCAGCATAATAACGATACTCTGAACAATCCTTCACTCAGCCAGGGTCTGGCCGGAACGTATGTCATCGGTACTTCAGGGACTTATGACTATGTTTCATTCACTGATGCGATCACTGATCTTCAGACCAAAGGAATCTGTTCTGATGTTGTCTTTGAAGTACAGGATGGAACATATTATGAGCAAATCTCTCTTTCCAACATCGCTACTTCAGCTTCTGCTAAAGTTACCTTCATCGGTCAGTCAAGGGATTCAAGCAAAGTCACTATAGACTGGGCAGCCAATACTTCCGGTTCTACGACCAACTATGCTGTTGAGTTCAACAATACGCAATGGGTATCATTGAAATATATGACGATCACACGTGCCTCAGGTTCACAGTATGATTACTACGGAAATGTAGTTGTCTTCAACGGAGTCAATGCTAACGATTCTATCTCGCATTGTTCTTTACAGGCAGTACAGGATCCGTATTACTACTATTACAGCTACCCTTATATGCCTGTAATTATGTCGGCTGGTGCAAACGATACCAATTGCGTGTTTACACACAATGCTATCGCTGGCGGATACTACGGAATCTTCTGGCAGGGTGCTGCATACAACAGTCTTGAAAAAGGAACTGTGATTGATTATAACGATATCGACTATACCGTATATGGAAATCAAATCGCAAATCAGGACCGTATGAGCTTCAGCCATAATACGTCCCATCATATTTATCAGGCAGGTTACCAGGGAGCTTATTTCAGCTATATCCAGAACAAATCAGTTATTGATGGAAACCTTATCTATAACGATAACGATGGATATGGATTATACATTGATGGTGCTAACCAGTATGGTTCTGCTACTGATTCAGTTATTATATCTAACAATATGATTACTATGGATGGCTACGGATATTCAACTGCTTACGGTCTTAATATCTCCTCATCAACTATGACCAAGGTGCTTTATAACTCGGTAGTAATCGGTGGAAACAATACCAGCTCCAGCAGCTATGCATTCAATTACTATGGATATTCCGGCTCCGGAAACAGTATATACAACAACATCTTCCTCAACTACGGTGGCGGATATGCGATATATAGCTATAACGGATACGGTAGCGGCGGTATTGATTCATTCAACAATAATGATATCTACACGACCGGAAGCTATCTGGTGAACTGGGACTATACGGATTACACAGATCTTCCAGGCTTCCAGACGGATTACCCTACCTGGAATACACTTTCTGTAAGCCTCGATCCGAGCTTCTCAAGCGTCTCTACTGGCGATCTGCATACCAGCAATTCATACCTGGATAATGCAGGCAAACCGATTCCGTACCTTGTAACCCGTGACTTTGACATCACTGCACGTGGAAGCAAGCCTGATATCGGTGCCGATGAGTTCAATACGCCGACAGAAGATGCCGGATTAACCGTATTTACTAATCCTGGTTCAGGCTTCTGCGCCGGATCAAGCAACATCACGGTGACCCTAATCAACTACGGAACTAACACGCTTACTTCCGCTTCCATAAACTATTATGTCAATGGAACATATCAGGGTACCTCTCTTTGGACAGGATCTCTGGCCTCTGGCTTCACCACTTCTGCCGTATTGGGCGCCTATACCTTTAGTCCGGGCACAACTTACGATGTAGCTGCAAGTGTATCTATGCCGAATGGTGTAGTTGACGGAACGCCGAGCAATGACTCCATCAATCTGATTGGCGCTGCTCCGGGACTTTCCGGAATTAAAACCATCGGTGGATCA
The DNA here is from genome assembly GCA_038231115.1 of Bacteroidia bacterium. Taxonomy (GTDB): domain Bacteria; phylum Bacteroidota; class Bacteroidia; order CAILMK01; family CAILMK01; genus JBBRLW01. Next base: position 1,890 of record JBBRLW010000199.1, on the reverse strand, counting down.
TCTCCTGACTATGCAACTTTTGCTGCCGCGCTTACTGACTTGAATACCTATGGACTTTGTTCCTCGGTTATTTTTAATGTCCGCGACGGAAGCTATAATGAGCAGGTATCTATTGGAGCTGTACCGGGCGCTTCTGCTACTAAAACGGTAACATTCCAGTCTGAAAGTGGCGACAGCTCTCTGGCTACTATCTACTATGCTTCGTCATCCAGTGGATTTGCGTCCAACTATACAGTCCAGCTTAACGGTGCCAAATGGATCACGTTCAAAGACCTCGGAATCCAGGCTACTGGTACCAGCTACGGAACAGCCGTGCAGGTCGGTAACCGCTCCGCAAATGACTCTTTTGTAAGCTGTCGCATCACGTCTCCATATACCAGCTCTACAGGATCTGATCTCAGTGTTATCAACTCCTATATTGGAAGCTCTAATAATACCGAGAACGATACCAACATCAAGATCATCAATAATGTGATCCATGGAGGTTCAATTGCGATCAACTGGTATTCTTATCCTTTCCTTAGTGGAGATTACGAAACTGGTAACAACATCAGCGGAAATGATATAGACAGCTTTGCTTATGCGGGAATTTATCTCTATGGTGGTGATGGCATGACGATCTCGAATAACTTTATCCGTAACCGTCCGTCTATCTCAACCAGTCCTTATGGAATTTACTCTTACTACTTAGGTTATACGAGCTATAACAGCACGGGACATACCAATCGTATCTTCGGTAACAGGATTGTCCTAAACGGAGGATCTTCTTACGGTGCCTATGGTATTGCTACTTATTATACTTACGGAGGATCAAATCCTTTGAATATCTATAATAACTTCATAACCATCGGCGGATCAGCTACTTCCTACGGTATCTACGATTATTACAGCAATACCAATATATATAGCAACAACATTGCGCTTACAAACACGGCTACCGGTTCGTATGCATTCTATGTTCCTTACACATATCAGTACGTTGTAGTGAAAGATAACATTTTCTCAGCCGCAGGCGGATATGCCTTTGGCGTAGCAAGTGGATATACGAGCTATGTAACATCCGATTATAATGATTTCTACACGACAGGCTCTAATCTGGCGCTGTGGAACGGATCATCATATTCTACGCTGGCTTCGTATAAAACGTCTTCCGGTCAGGATGCACACTCCATTAACTTTGCTCCTACATTTGAGAATGTAAGTATCGGAGATCTGCATAGCAAAACCTGCGTACTTAGAAAAAGAGGTGTTGCCATTGCTTCAGTCCCTAAAGACATTGATGGAATTGTACGCGGAATCAAACCGGATATCGGTGCCAACCAGATGGTTAATTTCGCTGGCAAAGCAGGGATATGGATTGGTACTACATCTACTGCCTGGGAAAATACCAGCAACTGGTGTACAGATACGCTTCCTACTTTATCGGATGATATCATTATTCCGAACACAGCACCAAATTATCCGGTGGTATCAACCGGTACGCAAACGGGTAGAGATCTGCTGATGATCAGCAATACCTCCCTTGGAGTTACCGGCGGATCACTTGAACTCCGTAACATTAATGTTCCAACAACCACTACGCTTACGGTATCAGGTGGTAATCTGATTATTGATGGCAATATTTCAGGAGCAGGATCATTCTCTAACTCTGGTGGAACCGTAACCTATGCAGGTACTACGCAAACTATCTATCCGATAAGCTATTATGGTCTGGAAGTTAAAAATTCCGGAGTTAAATCGCTCAGCGCTAACACTACGGTATCCAATGCCTTCACTTTGACATCAGGTACGTTTGCGATCAGCAACTATCTGTTCACACTGAACGGATCACTGACTCATACTGCTGGTACCTTCCAGGGATCAACTACTTCACGCATGGTCATCGGTGGA
>JBBRLW010000198.1:0-4983 GCA_038231115.1 Bacteroidia bacterium | reverse complement strand
TACATCTTTTGCTAACACTTCCGATACAATAGATTTACAGAAATCATCAGAAAGTGCTTAGGATATACTCTACATTAACTCCGCTGCGCCGGAAATACTACCCGTGCCTTTATCATGCGACAGTGCGATAATGTCATATTTTTCAGCAGAATAGGAAGCAGGAGCCTCTAATTGAATAGTTCCTTTAGCAGACATGTCAACTGATTTTCCTATTTCAACGACAATGTTTTTATGCAGAAGTTTTCTTCCACTATTTTCTCCTCTTCTAACATCTGTGGTCGCCTGTTTCAGAATCAAAAACAAGGTGATTTCCTTACCATTTATGTCACCGGATGCGGAGTAGTCTATAGATAGCTGTTTCCCACTAATTTGCCGATTGCTGAGACTTATATTACAGTCGGGTTTTGTAGGGCTGGATAGTGCTTTAGTCAATTGACTGCGATCAGATCCAACAAATTCTGATTTACCGTTTACAACCATTTGAGGCGTATAAATACTCTCCAGACTCAGTTTCCGCGCATATCCATTTTGTCTATCGGTACTGCTTCTAAGCGAATATGGATCCTTCCATCCCAATCTGTCCCAATAATCTACATGGAATTCCAGCGCGTATATTTTTTGATCGTAATTCGTCTTAGAAATATCATTGAACAAGTCTTCAGCAGAAGGACAGCTCGAGCAGCCTTCAGAAGTAAACAGTTCAATTACAGTAATTTTCCCAGAATTTTCAACTTTCGTTGAACTGGTACAGGCAAGCAGGGCAATAGAGCAGATGGTAAAAAGGAGTGATCTCATATACTAATCTACTCTTAAATAGTGCCAGAATCAATCGAGATTATTTATCAATAGATTTGCAATCCGGTGGATCAAAACTTTAAAAAAGGACTTCATTCTTACTGCAGACAATTGCTGGAAGAAAAAATGAATCTGCTTCATACGAAGCTTGCTGATCTGGTCAGTGATAACACCAGTAATGCCAAAAGCTCAGCCGGAGACAAGCATGAAACAGCAGTTTCCATGATGCAGCTCGAGCAGGAAAAGATTAATAATCAGCTCAAAATATATGATGAGCAGTTGAAGGTTCTGGACGTAATTAACCCCGAAAACGTATCAAGTTTGATCGGCCTCGGATCGTTGATAGTAACTTCCAGACAGCTGATTTATATTTCAGTAGGGATTGGTAAAATTCAATATCCGGCAGGTGCTGGCACCGAGCTAATTATAATTTCTCTTCAGGCTCCGTTGGCTCAGGCATTAAAAGGGAAATGCGTGAATGAATCGGTTGAGTTCAATAAAATCCGGTACGCAATCGAATCTCTACACTAAAATCAATAGCTATCTGAGTGTAATGGAGATTAGTATATTGCTTCATTGCCTTTGGGCGTCTTTATATACTTGCCTGACATTACGCTGCTGATGTTAAATTCCAGGAGCAGTGGCATAGAGTTAACTATTTATTACTCTCTCAATCATCCAGTAGAAAGCGATCAAGGCAATTACTATTGACATAGGTATCACAATTCTCGTCCTATACCAGGATTTTTTGGCAAACCACCTTCCAATCAACAAATAAAGTAATAGGATGACTGCTACCTGTCCTAACTCGACACCCAGATTGAACATGATAAGTGAAGTAAAGAAATCAGTAGGAGGAAGACCTGCCTCTGCAAGCGCGGCAGAAAATCCCATTCCATGTATCAAACCGAATAAAAATACGATCAATACGCGCCAGGGCTGTAAGCGTGAGCTGATCATATTTTCAACAGCTACAAATACGATTGACAGGGCAATGATAGGCTCAATAATATCCGGTGGGGGAGTAATAAGTCCGGAAAGTGCCAGGCCGAGCGTAATTGAATGTGCTACGGTAAAGGCAGTAGCTTGGGTCAAAACGGATTTAAGCGCCGGATTTAATAAGTATAGGCTTACAATGAATAGAATATGATCAAATCCATTGGGGAGGATATGCTCAAATCCGGACTCAAGATATATAAGTGCAATTCCTTTGTTCCCCAAGCGCTTGAGATCGTAAGGAATGACATGGCCTGAGCATTCTATGGACATGAAAAGGCCTAACAGTAAAAAGCCTGCTCCCATAGGGAGCAGGCTTTTTCTGCGGGACTGTTGTTTAGAACTTTGCACTAATGCCTGCATCGATGGACTTTGCTCTGGTTCTCAAATCATTGCTCCAGGTTTCGGAGCCTGATTCTGCTTCCTTCATAAGCTTTTGAGAAAGCTCAGTTTCTCCAGCACTGTTTTTAATGATCGCAGCTTTGCATAGCAAAGTAGGATTTTTGGAATGTGTTGAAAGTGCTACATTGATATACTCATTAGCTTCCTTCATATCGCCTTTCAGGAATTTGACCCAGGCTAATGTCTCATTTACATCAATGTTTTTGGGACGGCGATTATACTCAATGAGCGCATGTTTTAGTGCTTTTTCCGGGTCACCCATCTGAGCATATACATTGGCAAGCTCACGATCGGAATAGTGTCCGTGACCAGGATTTTTATCATCTCCTGCAATGAATCTAAGCTTGGAAAGTGCATTTTCATACGCTTTAGATTCCTCTTCTTTTTTACCAAGGATGTTATAAATATCAGCCAGCTCTACTGAAAAGCTGTAGTCATCAATTAATCCATCAGCCTGTTGGAAGTATTTTATGGCTTCATTGTACTTTTTGTTACGCTTTGCGAGCCTTCCCATACCTGCCAGTGCGTATGGATAATCCATTCTTTGGCTAAGCGTAAAGGCATATTGATAATGAGACTGAAAAGTATCATCAAGGTATTCCGATACTCTACCGGTAATACATCTGCACCAGGATACACCTTCTGATCCGGGAGCGCCAGCATCTACAGCCAGCTTCATAGCATCTCTTGCTCCTTTGATGTCCCCAAATATTTCTCTGAGATACGATACGCGGCTATATGAAGCCAGATCCGGACGAATTCCATTCATCTTGTCTGCAGATTCTACAGCTTTATCATAATTCCCCAACTCTACATTGGCATCACATACCAAACCATAGCTATATGCCAGATCAGGATAAATGGCATTTGCCTTTTCTGCTTCCACGAGTCCTTCCGAAAAATGATGCTGAGAAAGAAGTACGATAGCCTTGAAACAGATCGCTTCAAACTGCTGAGGATTTTTCTGAAGTATATGATCAAGTAATGCTAAAGTAGCAGGATCATAATATGCATGATTGCCTGTGATCCGTGCCTCTTCAATATAGATTTTGGCAAGCTTCAATTCAGACTCCGCATCATCCGGTTTAACTTCCAGACTTTTAATGATCCCCTCTGACTGCTGATATGCATCTTTAAATTCTTTGGAATTTTTCTGGGTTCCTTTCCGCTCCTGTAGATGTGTAAAGTCCGGTTTAGGACTTCCCTTTTTATATAAGAATATGAATCCCAATGAGGCTACCAGAAGTACGCCCAGGACTATGTATAAATTTCTTTGTTTCGCTTGCATTTTGTTTAAATAGCAAATTTACTGTAAAAAAGAAAAGCGGACTCCTTTTGGGAATCCGCTTTCTATTATAGTTAAACTAAAGTGTTAGTTTGTGTGGAACAGCTTGCTGAAGTATTGAACTTCTCCGTTGACTCTGAGTACTGCAGTGTAGATGCCGGAAGGTAATCCTTCTGGTCTCCATTCTTGCGTGTAATCACCAGCCGGACGGTTCTGATCTGTAATAGTAGCAATCAATTTACCGGTCATATCATATACCTGGATACTGATACGAGCCTGAGTTGAAGTGTGGAAATCAAATTTCGTATTGTTAACGAAAGGATTTGGACTGTTCTTCATTATTGCAGAAGGTACAGCTTTATTGATTCCAAGAACTCCAAGGTAAGTCTGAGTATCTTTATATGTACAAGTTACGTTAGCACCTCTATACCCGATCCAAGGCTCCTGAACAAATGGGAATGTAGTCTGGAATGTAGTATCGTTTGCAATAGGTCCAGCTGTAAAGTTAACAACTGAGAACAAACGCTTACTTGCAGGCCAGGTTTTTACTGAAGATGTATCATAGTCATCATAAGGAAGACCGATTGCAGCAAGTGCAATTCCGGATACTGCCTGTAGCTCGATACGGGTAACATCATCCTCGAGGCGACGACCGTTAGGGAAACCATCCATGTTAGGGATAGCCTGTAATGTTGTATCCTTATTGAACCTAGGATCAAGAAGTCCGGAAGCAGCTGCAGCAATGATCCCAAGTGAGCTAAAGTCTTTGGAATTTCTTGGAGTAACCGGAGTGGCCATATTCAGTCTCAGATAATCTCCCAGTGTTGGAAGAAAATTGTGAATGAAAGGCTTACCGTTAGCTAATGGATTACGACCTTTTTTACCTGTAGCCAGTTGATAAGGATTCAGGTTAGGCACTCCTGTAAAGAAGATAGGAAGGATATCTACTGAACGCGGACTTGAGTCATTTGGAAGAAGAATGCTACCAAAAATAGCAGGGTCAAACGCAGTACCTTTAAGAAGCGCGCTTCCTTTAAGTACATACAAACCTTTCTGCTTAATTCCGAAGTTTACAAATCCAAGTGGAGTGTAGGAATGCAATTGAATTCTAAGAGAATCACTTACCGGACGAACTGCAAGCGCAAACTTGGTTGTATCCATATACAGCTCCAACTCAGGATTTACAAAGTATCCTGCGAAGATTGAATCTCCATCAGGAGTTCTGGAGTTCCAGTAATCTTTCATTCCGATTGGAATTACGGCTTCGTTAGTAAGTGGCATTCCAAGACGTGAAACCTGTACATAGTCGGTAGATGTAGTATCTGACATTCCTGATCTACGCGTAGTAATACGCGGACGGCTTGCAGACGCCCAAACTCCGATAACAAATTTAGGATCAAGGATATTGCTCGGTGTAGAGTCACCAGTAGCTTGTAGCTGACTGATTGGAATCTGAAGAGCAATAGTATGACAGTTAAAACGTTTCAAAGCATCTCTGTCTCCTT
>JBBRLW010000197.1:0-5010 GCA_038231115.1 Bacteroidia bacterium | reverse complement strand
TCCCTATATCTCCGCCAACTAACTTGTTAAATGCCTTAACTGAGTCCGGGTTAGTCTGTGTTACATCGCCACCCTTCCTCTCTCGCTCCTTCATATCATTGATAATATCCGCCGAAACAGTACAGCCCTCCTGAGAATTTTCAAAGGCTTCCTGTCTGTCATTGAGCGTTTTCCGATAGTCTGTCATTTTATCTCTGAATTGTTCTTCAAAAATTTTGAGCCAGTCCTTCGTTCCACTACCCATTGACTCAGCCTTACTAATATACGGATTCCAGCACAGGCTCTCCTCGGATAATACTTTCAATCCCTTCGGATAAATGCCCCGCTTCTTGAAAGACTGTATAAATGCCACCCGATAACACAGGTCATCATCATGCACCAGATCCCTATCCGCCGTAATGATTGCCCGCAAATATTCTCCGAATGTTACATCGCAGGGTGGACAGTAATCCAGCGCACGGATACACATATTCAGCACGTGCTGTGCGGATTTGGCTGCCTCCTGTGCCAGCCGCTTCACCAGATCGGGTGATATATTCCCGCTTCCTATAATCCCTGTTCCCTGCGTCGCAATACGGATCAGATCTGTAGTCCGACGCTTGTAGATGGTCACAAACGCATCGAATATACAGGCCACAAGGATCGCACCTCGGTCATGCGGCTCCATTTTCGTTTGATAGTCATTAACTCCGGCTGCTGTTGGATGCCATTGTCCCTGTGCATCCGTACTCCCGAGGGCATCCCGTAGCGCACCCAGATTCCCATCCGATTTAGGATGCGCATTCCCAAACTGTACCGCCAGCTGTGATAGGTAGCTCTCATTACTTAAATCGCCCCGCGTCTTGCTGATCTCATGCGCCAGAACCTCCGGAAAAGTGAAATGCTGCATCAGCGCCACGGTATCCGCAAAGCCTTCATGGAAAGCAAGACAGTCCGGATTGCTCGGCTCTATAACTCTCGGATGCAAGCCGTCTAATATGGCATGCGTCGTCTCATGCGCTATAATATCATGTGATAAAGCACTGAATACCATCCCACCCGGGAACAGATCACCGCCCGCACGCGGACCCGCCTGAAAATATCCCAGCAGCAGCGCCTTCTTCTGTGGACTGTAATACGCATTTGCGCCTCTTATGGCATGCGGATAAATCCGCAGCCTTTGCACAAAAACGGCCTTCTTATCGCTATCAGACATCGGTGCCCACAGAACCCAGCGTCCCATAGCCTTCTCAAAATTCTGGATCGTCAGCATCGAAACCGCATAGCACATCTGCTGATGAAACTGCGGATTGCTCTCTGATGGATCCAGTCCGTCCTGAGCCAGCAGATAAGGATCATCCAGATTGACGGGCGGATAAAACCGCTGCGAACCCGGATCTACATCCACTACCTCAATATATTCACCGACCGGACCTTCTTCCAGATTTTCCCACAATATCTTATACGTAAGCTGATTAATCTCCTTTGTCTCTACCTGTACCGATAAAGATGGATCAACCGCATACCCTTTCAGCCGCCTCCATATCGGTGGCTTGAACAGGACCGGAGCAGGAGTACTGTGCTGCGGACTTATCTGGGCAGTACCCATTTTCATATTCTGCCCGGATGCCAGCCTATCTTCCTGTATCCCCTTAGGATCGGTAGAATCAGTAGCAGTTTGTGTATCCTGGACAGTTGTAGGCTTGTCCTGACTATTCCTTTGTCTCAATCTTTGCTCCTGACGTGATATTTCTGCCATAATTCGGATTTACTTGTGCCTTACGAAGATGCAGATTACTATCGAAATAAATATCAGATTTTTAAGCCCTTACCAAGATTTAATACTAATTAACTAATGCGTGGATCCATCCATTAACTTTAGCTTAGTGTAATTGATAACGGGTATCATCCATCACTTTTCCGATTTGGCACCCACTTTGCAAAAGCCCGATTAACTTTGAAAAACAAAGTACTTTTACAAATGAGTGATGAATCCAGTCCGATAGAAACGCTATCCGAAATTCGGGATCTTATGGCACGATCCTCCAGATTCCTGTCCTTAAGCGGATTATCTGGTGTATCTGCCGGAATATTCGCCCTCGTAGGTGCCGCCATTGCCTGGTATATTCTCCATGGAGCGCCCCTGTATATCACCCGCGAGAACATCTTTATGCTTATGCTGGATGCCATCGGTGTTTTAATCCTCTCCCTCACATTCGGATTCTACTTTACCTGGAGGAGCTCCCGCCGCAAGGGCTTGCCAATATGGGACTCCATCTCCCGACGAATGCTTGCAAACCTGTTCATTCCTTTGATAACAGGTGGACTTTTCTGCCTCATCCTTATCTATCGCCATGCAGCCGAGCTCGTTGCTCCTGCCACGCTCATCTTTTATGGACTGGCGCTGCTCAACGCAAGCAAATACACCGTGGAAGATATACGATACCTCGGCATACTCGAGATCGCCCTCGGATTAATGTCCTGCCTGATGACCAATTACAATCTGATTTTCTGGGCTACAGGATTCGGGCTGCTTCATATCGTGTACGGAACCTTCATATACTATAAATACGAATGAAGGACAACATCATTAAAGACCTCAACAAGGCCTTCGATCACCGCATCCGATTGGGTATCATGTCCATTCTTGCCGTGAACGATCACATAGATTTCAGTGCGCTAAAAGATCTGCTGAATGTTACCGACGGTAACCTGGCCAGCCATATCTCCGCACTGGAAAAGCTGAGCTATATATTTGTTCGCAAACAATTTATCGGGAAAAAGCCGAATACCTCCTACCAGATCACTATGGAAGGAAAATCAGCGTTCAGCGATCACCTCTCAGCACTTGAAAAGCTTATCCATAATAAGTAATATTTTTTTATACATCAACTTTGAAATACAAAGTACTTTATATAACACCAAAATGAAAAAGAATCAGATCATCGTCCTAATCTCCACGCTGCTGTACAGTATCCTGTTTTATCGACAGGGATTCGGAGCTAACTTCTTCGTGTTTTCAGCTTGCCTGATTGCCTTTCTGGCCATCGAAAAGCCACAGCTCCTCCAATCGCGGAAATGGCTATTCGCCGCGTCTATCGCATTTATCTCCTCCCTGTCCATGATACTCCACGGAAATTATCTCGGATTCTGGGCAACAATTGTATCGCTGTCCGTCCTCTCGGGGCTCAGCTATGACCCGCTTCAAACAATTGCCGTCAGCCTGTTTAACGCGGGATTTTCCTATTTCACCGCTGGGATAAATATGATACTTGAAATGATATTCGCCCGGAAATCCGATTCTCAGGCTTCACCCATAGCGCGCAATACCAGATATATAGTAATTAGCATACTATCCATCCTGATCACATCATTTTTTGTGATGCTGTATGCCTCTGCAAATCAGCTTTTCAAAGATTTTATCAATAGAATTAATCTCGACTTCATTTCCTTCTCCTGGCTGATATTCACTTTCGTAGGATTTCTCCTCGTCCTGGGATTCTTTTACCATCGTCAACATAAAGCGCTTACAGATGTCGATCATAATTCCGGAGATGAATTAACACTGCAGGAAGACTTAAAAAATGATTTCTTCTCGGAATTAATCTCATTTGAAAATGAGGCCTTTCTAAGTATCATACTGCTTTCTCTCCTGAATTTAGTCATCCTGGTAGTAAACATCCTGGATTCGGGCTTGCTTCTCAATAAGGCAATGGTACAAAGCTCCTCATTATGCGAGCTTGTCCATAATGGCGTAGATACCCTGATCTTTTCCATTCTCTGTGCCATGGCGCTAATATTGGTATTCTTCAGGAGCAGACTCAATTTTCACAAAAACATCCTCCCCATCAAAATACTTGCTGCCGCATGGATGGCTCAGAATGCTTACCTGGTCTTCACTACGCTATGTAAAAACTATTTGTATATCAGCGAGTATCAGCTGACTTACAGAAGAATCGGAGTATATTTCTATTTAGGGATGACCTTAATAGGACTCATTACCATCCTTATCAAGATATTCCGAAAAAAGAGCAACTGGTACCTCATCAGAAAAAACTCATGGGCTGCGCTGCTCATACTATGTGTCTCAAGCCTCATCAACTGGGATGGATTGATTACCTCCTATAATATCGCAGATCAGCGGGCAAATAGACATCCGGCCAGCATGGAAGATCTCATGGACCTCCCCGCCAATAATCTGCCCGAGCTGATACAATATGCCCTCTCCGATTCATTAATTGAGGAAGGCTCACTCCGGCTGTCATATCTAAGATCACACCCTACTGATGCCCCGGATGCTACGCTACAAACTATACCATACAGGGAACTCTACGAATATTTTCTCAATCAAAAAATTGACGAATATACACGCGGAGAAATCGGATATGATCCAAGATCCTGGACATTTGATAAAGCAAGGATCAATAGCTCAATTCAGCTATACGAACAACGTAAAAGAAACACAATCCGCTAAGCACAAGCTTATGATTTCAATCTAAAGGACTAAATAACAACACACCAGTTAATGCATTCAGCACCTCTGCCACTTCAACTTTTCCTTCGTAACTTCGAATAGATATGGCCATGCCTCCCCTGAGCAAATCTACCTTCATGCTTTCCCTTCAATGCCAGAAGGGACTGTATCTCTACAAAAACTCCAGACAGCTACGCGATACAATTTCCGAGGATCAGATGCTCATTTTCAACCGCGGAACCGACATCGGAGAACTTGCGCAGAGTGTGTATCCCAACGGTATCTTCACCGGATGGGATAAGCCCTGGAATTATGCCAGCGCCCTCGAACTGACAAATGCGGCCATGCAGCCCGACTCCGGCACGGATGTACTCTATGAAGCTTCCTTCTTTGCAGAAGAAACACTCGTAGCCCTCGATATTTTGCAGCGCTCATCCACCGATCCCAGTGCATGGATCGCCATTGAGGTCAAAAGCGGCACCTTCCCAACAGAACCATATCTTCGCGATGCCGCCCTGCAGTATTATATCATTACCCGCCAGGGCATCCGGCTCGAG
>JBBRLW010000196.1:0-5014 GCA_038231115.1 Bacteroidia bacterium | reverse complement strand
TAGCGGACGTGCGTATCGCCAGGTGACTTTCAAGGTCGTACGCGCAAGCACCAAATCAGTTTTCACAAAAGTGGAGGAAGAGCCGGCTACTGCGGTAGCGGAGCCTATAGTCAGCCATGAGTTTCGGCTGAAGCCCAATCCGGCTACGCATGAGTGTCTGATGTTTACCGAGCAGAGCCTTCCGCTTCCCGCGCATATCGAAGTCTATGATGGTTCTGGCCGCCTGATGTATGAGCAGCAGATTCCGGCTTCGGAGCAGATTTCCAGCGGCCTGCCGATTCAGGGATGGCCATCCGGCGTCTATTTTGTCCGCCTGAGCACAGCAGTGGGAATTTTTTCCCGCAAGCTCATCATCTCCCGCTAAAGCCCGCAGTCGAAGCAGGGGCAGAAATAATTTGTCTAAACATGTATGGACGGCGCCTTTAGGGGCGGCCTGATAAAACGAAAGACTCTCCGCATTTCAAATTTTAAGGCATGTTCAACGCATTCATGATAGGAGAGCTTTCAGAAAGGCGGCCGCAAGGCCGCCTTTTTATTTGATTGCAACATTCCGGGGCGATGTATATTTTACGGAATGCTTTTTGAGCTTTTGGCGATTCAATTTACATAGTCCAGCCTAAATCTTATCTTACGCTGCTTAAATGGCCTTTTAAGGGCTTTTGAGCCTGATACGGTTCCGTATATTTCACAGGATAGCGGCGCCTTATCTGAATTGTTAGAGCGGATTATGGGAGATTTGTGTAATCAGAATTGTGTCTAATTTAGATGATCGTATTCCTCGAGGGAGAGCTGGTAAGCAAAACACCGACTTATTTTATCATCAATGTTTCCGGAGTTGGCTATCAGGTACATATATCATTATATACCTATGAGAAGCTCGTTCATGCGGAGCGTGCCCGTGTCCATACCGCGCATATCGTGCGCGAGGATGACGAAACTTTATTCGGATTCTATGACCTGGACGAGCGCGATATGTTCCTGCAGCTCATCTCTATAACAGGCATAGGACCCAATACAGCGCGTCAGATGCTCTCTTCCCTGCCTCCTTCCGACTTGCGCCATGCAATAATCCAGGGCGATGTAACGTTCTTAAAGTCTATTAAAGGCATCGGACCGAAGTCAGCCCAGCGCATCGTCGTGGAATTACAGGATAAATTAGGAAAACAATCACCCGAAGCCCTCGTACCTTTGCAGGTTAAGAGCAAAGTCTCCGAAGAGGCAATAATGGCGCTCACTACACTTGGATTCAACCGTTTAATGTCTGAAAGATCAATTCAGCGGATTATGAGCCAGGCAGGAGCAGATTCATTACCTGTAGAAGAACTTATCAAACAAGCGCTTAAGGCCATCTAAGGCTCAGATGAAAGGGGAAAAGAAAGCAATCCGGACGCTTATCAGGCAGGTAATTCCGATATCCGGGAAAGCCATGCTTTATGCCCTGATATGCCTTCTCGGAGCCGCTTTCGTTTCGGCGCTCTTCAGCTATGAATCGGCTCAGGCTTCCGTTTTAAACGGATTTATGCCAGATTTTGATCTGGCTTCTGCACTCATGCCTTCCGATCCCGAAGATTCTACCAAGACGGGCACTGCTCCCGCCGGTACAGGCAGCGGAGACACAACAGGCCAGACGCCCAAGCTGCGCTATCCCATACGCCAGGATCCGAATGATCCTTACGGAAAGACCAAAGGCTCCAGCCTCGATCTCAAGAATCCGAATGCCATAGATCAGAAAATCGACCTCGACAGCAGCGGACAGGGATTCAAAGTCTCCCGCAGTGTTGGCGGAGAGCCTCTGGGCGATGAAAAGAACATCGGGGTCAATGAATATCTCAAGGAAGATAATCAGGCTTTTGTCCGTGATTATTTCAAGAAGCGCTCCCTTGCTACCTCCAATGTCATCAAGGGATCTACTACTGTTCCGAATGTCCTCAAAAACGAAGGATTGCTCGGCGACCTTTTCGGAGGCCTCGTGGATATCCGTCCGACGGGATCCGCAGAACTGATTTTCGCCATTGATCATACCCGCATTGCCAATCCGAACTGGTCCGTCAGAGAGCAGAATGCCACGCAGTTCAAATTCGATCAGAAAATCCAGCTTAACGTTATCGGAAACATCGGTAACCGTATCAAGCTCGGAATCAGCTATAATACAGAGACATCCTTCGACTTTCAGAACCAGAAGAAGCTCAACTATGTAGGCCAGGAGGATGAGATCATCAAATCCATTGAGCTGGGGAATGTTTCCATGCCGATTTCCAACTCCCTCATTACCGGATCACAAAGCCTCTTCGGAGTCAAGACCCGCCTTCAGTTCGGAAAGCTGTTTGTGGACGGCATCTATGCGCAGAATCAGGGTGAGAAAAAGGAGATCCTTGTAGAAAACGGCGCGCAAAAATCCGTGTTCAATATCACGGCTGATAATTACGATGTCAACCGGAACTTCCTTCTGGGGCATTTTTTCCGCGATAATTTCAACCGATTCAACAAGAATTATCCGGCACTTTCCAATGTGGTAATCACACGGATTCAGGTCTGGGTGACGAACTCGCAGAATACGATTGCCAACTCGCGCTCGGTGGTCGGCTTTATGGATTTAGGCGAGGATAAACCTTTCAACACGCAGTTTCTGCACGGAATTCAAGGCTCTTATCCGGATAACCGATCCAATAACCTTTATGGAGAACTCACGCGGTCCGGATCGACCTATCGCAACGCCGCCAACGTCCTCGATGATCTGGAGCGGCTCAAGCCTCAGGGTATTTTATCCGGACAGGATTACGTCAAGATTGATAATGCGCGGATGCTTGCCTCCACCGAGTACACTGTCAATCAGCGCCTCGGATACATCAGCCTTAATTTCCAGCCCCGTCCGAATGATGTCATCGGTGTAGCATTTGAATATACTATCAACGGACAGCAGTACAAGGTCGGTGATCTGGCACAGGACATTCCTTCCAACCCAACGACGCCCAATGTACTCTTCCTCAAGCTCCTGAAATCAAATATCACGTATACCAGGCTCCCAATCTGGGACCTGATGATGAAAAACGTCTATAGCCTGAACACCTATCAGCTTCAGGCTACAGATTTCAAGCTCCAGGTTATTTACGAGGATAACCAGTCCGGATCATACCTGAACTATCTACCTGTGCCTACTGAAAAAGCGCTTGACGGTATTCCTTTGAACCGTGTATTGGGATTAGACAGATATAACTCCCTGGGAGAGCTGAAGCCGGACGGTAATTTCGACTTTCTCGAAAATGTGACGGTTACTTCCAGCGGAAGAATCATATTTCCGATACTTGAGCCTTTCGGTAATGATCTGCGCGCCAAATTCTCCGATCCTCTGGTCGCAGGCCAATATGCCTACGATTCTCTCTACCGATCTACGCGTGCCATCGCCATTCAGCAGTCCAACCGGAACAAGTTCTATCTCCGGGGAACCTATCAGGGAGCCTCGGGATCTGATATAGCTCTGAATGCCATTAACGTCCCCCAGGGATCAGTCAAGGTATTTGCCGGAGCAGCCCAGCTTCAGGAGAATGTTGACTTCACCGTAGATTATACCCTCGGGAGGGTACGGATTATTAACCCCTCCATTATCGCCTCCGGATCCGTAGTGCGGGTACAGCTTGAGAGCAACTCGCTGTTCAGTATCCAGCAGAAAACGCTTATGGGCGGAAGGGCAGAGTATAAATTCAGTAAGGATCTGTATTTTGGCGGAACCTTCCTCTATCTGAGGGAACGTCCGCTTACGCCGAAGGTTAACGTCGGTGATGAGCCGATCCGAAACTCCGTATTTGGACTGGATGGTAGCTATAGCACAGAATCCCGATTCCTGACCAATCTTGTAGATAAGCTGCCATTCTATAGCACGAAGGAAAAATCAACCTTCTTCGTCAAGGGAGAATATGCCGAGATCAATCCCGGGCACCCGAAGCTGCTTAATGATCCAAGCGATCCGAATGCGACGGGTGTATCCTACCTCGATGACTTTGAGGCGGCGGAAGTTCCGTATGATCTACGTCTTGGAAATTACTGGGTACTGTCCTCTACTCCGGAAGGGGTCAACAAGCTACCGGAGGGTAATCTGACCAATGATCTGAGGTATAATTTCAACCGTGCCAAGCTGGCCTGGTACACGATAGATCCCCTCTTTTTCCGGAATAACTCCATCACGCCTACGCATATCAAGGCCGATAGAGAACTGCAATCCGATCATTATCAGCGGGAGGTTATTGAGACGGAGCTATTTCCGAACAAGCAGCTTCCGAGCGGCGTACCCGGAACGCTTCAGACCTTTGACCTTTCTTACTGGCCGGATCAGCGCGGACCTTATAATTTCAACTATAAGGATCTGATGTCCAATGGCCGGCTGACCAATCCCGCCAGCCGCTGGGCAGGGATCATGCGCCGTATTGAAACCTCGGATTTTGAGGCCGCCAATATCCAGTATGTGGAGTTCTGGCTCCTGGATCCTTTTATAGACAAGCCTAATAATCAGGGTGGAGAAATGTATATCCAGCTTGGAAATTTATCCGAGGATATCCTCCGTGACCGCCAGAAGAGCTACGAAAACGGACTTCCGAAGGCCGCCGGAGATACGTCCAATACCAATAAAACTGCCTGGGGACGTGTGTCCAGCCTGCAACAGATCAACTCCGCCTTTGAAACCGACCCGACGGCGCGTAAATATCAGGACGTAGGATATGATGGACTTGGTCCGGTTGGTGATGATGGCGATGAGCGCGCATTCTTCAAGCAGGAGTATCTTGACCGGATTGAAGCTGCTTACGGGAAAAACTCTCAGGCTTATATTAATGCCGATAATGACCCTTCCAATGATAATTTCCACTTCTACACCGGCAATGATTTTGACGATGCCAAAGTAGACATTATCCACCGCTACAAGCGCTACAATAACGTTCAGGGAAATACACCTATTGCCAATGGCGGACCTACTACGGGCTATGGAACTCCCAATCCGGATGATGAGGACATCAACCGTGACTTT
>JBBRLW010000195.1:0-5016 GCA_038231115.1 Bacteroidia bacterium | reverse complement strand
TATCCACTCGATTGTAGCAGAAGCGCAGGATTTATTCAGCCGGGGATACCGCGAGGTAACACTCCTCGGGCAAAACGTGGATTCCTATAAATGGACACATCCCGATACGCTGACTACTATCTCCTTCGCAGATCTGCTGATTGCCGTAGCGGCTATCAATCCTTTGATGCGCGTCAGATTCTCTACCTCCCATCCCAAAGACATTACCGAAGATGTCATCCTGGCCATGAAAGCCAGCGATAACATCTGCAATTATATTCACCTGCCCGTACAATCAGGCAACAGCCGGGTACTGGAACTCATGAACCGGACTTATACCCGCGATTGGTACCTCAACCGTATTGCTATGATCCGAGCGCACATTCCGGATATAGGCCTCTCCACCGATATTATCGCCGGATTCTGTACCGAAACCGAAGAAGAACATCAGGACACGCTGAGCCTGATGAACGAAGTCGGCTTTGACTTCGGATATATGTTCTTTTATTCGGAACGCCCGGGAACTCCGGCGGCCAAACGCCTCACTGACGATGTTCCACAACTTGTCAAGGACAGACGTCTGCAGGAAATCGTTGCCCTTCAGCGGGAGCATAATATGAAGAGCAATCTCCGCGACGTTGGAAAAACATTCAAAGTCCTCGTGGAAGGACCCTCTAAAAAATCGGATCAGGATTATAAAGGACGAAATGATCAAAACAAAATGATCGTATTCCCGAAAAATACCCTCTCCAAAGGAGATTACGCCTGGATACGAGTTCATTCCTGTACCAGCGGAACCCTGCTCGGAGAACAGGTATTCAGCTCCGAGCTCAGCATATAATCATTCAAAATCTTCCCAGATTGCATTAGCATGGCAACAGATAAAATTCAGGATATAAAAAATCGCTTCGAGATTGTCGGAAATGCTCCGGCACTCAACCGCGCCCTCGAAGTCGCAATGAAAGTCGCCGTAACGGACATGAACGTCCTCGTCATCGGAGAAAGCGGCGTAGGTAAGGAGAATTTTTCCAAAATAATCCACTCCCTCAGCAAGCGGAAGCATAATAATTTCATCGCGATCAACTGCGGCGCACTTCCGGAGGGTACGATAGACTCGGAACTTTTCGGACACGAAAAAGGATCATTTACTTCCGCTGTGGATACCCGCAAAGGATATTTCGAGACGGTGGACGGCGGTACTATCTTCCTCGATGAAATTGGAGAATTGCCCCTCGAAACCCAGTCCCGCCTGTTGCGGATTCTGGAAAGCGGAGAATTTCTCAAAGTAGGATCTTCCAAGGTTCAGAAAACGGATGTCCGCTTAGTCGCAGCCACCAATAGAGAATTGCTGGATCTGGCGCAAAAAGGACGTTTCCGGGAAGATCTCTATTACAGGCTTTCGACCGTAACCATTCAGCTTCCGCCGCTCAGAGAGCGTCCCGAGGATATCCCGATGCTGTGGGCAAAATTTTCCAGCGACCTCGCCGACCGATACCGCGTTCCCCCGCTTGAGCTAAGTCCCGAAGCCATGATTCTGGTACAGGGATTTCCCTGGCCCGGGAATATCCGGCAGCTCAAAAATCTCGTGGAGCAGGTATTTGTCCTCGAAACCGATCGCGTTATTTCCGGAGAAGCTATCGCCAAATATCTGCCTGCCGCTCCCCGGATCAGCAGCTCGCTTATGTACACCGGACAGGATAATTCAGGACAAAGCACCGCATCCTATCAGGAGCGTGAGCTGATGTACAAATTCCTCTATGATATCCGCCGTGAAATATCAGACCTCCGCTCGCTTGTCCTTGATATGATGAAAGGATATTCCTCACCCAATACATCCGGCATGATCAATCCCAATTCAATGGATTTCAGCGGAGGCAACAAATACTATGACGGACAGCTTCCTTACCGTCCGCTGCCCGCAAGCTCGGACTATCAGCCTGCCTCATCTACCCCTCAGGTGATATTCCATGCCGATGACAGCAGCGACACCTACGATAGCACTATTGATACGGAGTCAACTCCGGTATCTGATTCCTTATCCCTCTCCCGAAACGAAAAAGACCTCATTGAGCGCGCTCTGACACGCCATAGAGGCAAACGCCGTCAGGCTGCCTCCGAGCTGGGAATCTCCGAGCGTACATTATACCGCAAAATCAAGGAGTACAACATTGAGGAATAATTCAGTGCCTGTTTCCCATCCATACCATAAGAATCAGATGCTTCGGATGTCATTCATCTGTTTTATAACTCTTATAGCTCTGATTATCAGCTCCTGTGGAGCCTATACGCTATCCGGAGCTTCTACCGGAACGGCAAAGACGGTGAATGTCAAAACGTTCAAAAATGAAGCTCCGAACCGTAATCCCATACTTAGCCAGAATATCACCGAAAAGCTCAAGGATAAATTCCTGCGTGAATCCAGGCTTCAGGTCACCCGTGATAGCGCGGATATGGTCTTTGAAGGAAGCATCACAGGATACAGCACAGCACCTGCCGCCATCACTAACGATCAGGCCGCCAAAACACGACTCACCATTACGCTGATGGTCACGTTTACCAACAAAACCGATAAGGAAAAGAATTTCAGCTCCTCCATCTCTAACTTTGCCGACTTTGATGCCAGCAAAACCCTCTCGGAAGTAGAGCCTGCGCTCATCGAAGATATTTCCACCAAGCTGGTGCAGGATATGTTCAATAAAGCCATCAATAACTGGTAATATGGCCGCGAAAGAAAGCAGGATCAAAGAAATTCTGGAGCGCGATAACCGTAATCCGATGGAATATGCAGAGCAGCTCCGCCGGATTATTCGCCAGTATCCATACTACACGCTTCCCCGGACAGCCCTCGCGCTTGCCGCACAGGAGGAGCAGGATCCCGAGCTTCCTGCTTTGCTCGAGCAGACCGCTATCCGCACGGGTGACCGGACAGTTTTGCATCAGATTTTCAGGCGTCGCTCACTTCCCGACTTGGGGGAGCTGGCCGCATCCTTTCTGAACCCCCAAACCGCAGCCGCTCCATTAATTACAGAAGAAACAAATCAAACGCTTCCTGAGCTATTAAATGAAGAGCCGGAACTCCAGCTATTTGATGCGATTCCTGCTGTTGAGGAAGTACATTCGCCAATAGCTGAAATTGCTCCGGATCAGGATACAATCATCGAACAATCTGTATCAGAGGTCCATAGCTCATCGCCGCATCTGATTGATATCCAGCCGCTCGAAACCGTAGATTATTTCTCCTCCATAGCACAGGAAGCCCCTGGGACAATTCTCCCGATATCCGTTCCCAGTCTGCCTGAGCCACAACCCGTACAGCCATCTCTTGGACAGATCCTAAAGAAAGAGCTTTCCGGAAACCACTCTTTCTCGGACTGGCTACGTCTCCTGAGTCAGAGAGAAAAGCCCGCAGACCCTGCGCTGTCTTCTGAAGAAAATCGTTCCTCCGAGCTTAATCAGCTGGATGCGATGATGTCTCAACATGCTTCCATGTCCCTGCAAAGGGACTATTTTGCGGCCAATGTCCCCTCAAAAATTCCGGATGTCCCCGAATTTTCCCGCAAGAAAACCAATCGCTCCAAACAGTCAGGCTCCGAAAATGACCTGATCGATAAATTCATTACCTCATCTCCCACGCTGAAACGCCCTTCCACACCAGCCAAATTTTATAATCCGGAGGAAATGGCTCAGAAAAGTATCCAGGCAGATGACTCCATGATTACCGAAACCCTCGCTAAAATATATATGCGCCAGGGACTTAGCACTCAGGCCATAGAAATCTATGAAAAGCTGATGCTTATAAATCCATCAAAAAGTAGTTACTTTGCAGACTGCATAGAACATATTAAACAGTCATACTGAGCGCAATGCTTTACCTTTTACTGATCCTTATTATTATCGCCTGTGTCCTTTTGGTCATGATCATTCTTGCTCAGAACCCCAAGGGCGGAAGCCTTTCCGGAACATTCGGAAACACGGCTACACAGGTACTCGGCGCACGCCAGTCCGCTGATTTTCTTGAGAAAGCAACCCGCTGGCTCGGACTTGGAATCTTTGGCGTAGTCATGATTACCTACTTTTTGACTTCTCAGCCGGCAGGTGCTAAAAGTGAGGCCAGAGCCAAAGTTTCCAATGCTTTGGACTATGATGTATCCGGTGGCGCACCTGTTGGAAAAGGCCCTATCAGCCTTCCTCAACAGCAGCCCGTTAAAACGGCGCCTGTTCCGGGTAAGTAGATATTCTCTGATTTTGTTGACTTCTTTCTGGCTCAATTTAGAGCCATGGGATATCTGTGTGCGACAGCCTCAGTAAATCTTGACGAACCTGAAGACCTGGCCTCTGTCTGGTTTAGTCCCTTATCTTTGCAAACACATGAAAAGCTTCGTAGAAGAATTACGCTGGCGTGGCATGATCCACGACATCATGCCCGGCACTGAAGAGCTACTGGCTAAAGAAATGGTCAGTGCTTACATCGGATTTGACCCCACTTCCGATTCCCTCCACATCGGAAGCCTGGTGCAGATTATATTGCTTAAGCATCTCCAGCGCGCCGGACACAAGCCCATCGCATTGGTCGGAGGCGCGACCGGAATGGTCGGCGACCCATCCGGAAAATCCGAGGAGCGTAATCTCCTCTCCCGCGAGACCCTGCAATTCAACCTCGAAGGTGTAAAGAAGCAGCTATCCCGCTTCCTTGATTTTAACTCCGGAGCCAACTCCGCCGAGATCGCCAATAATTATGACTGGTTCGGAGAAATGACCTTTCTCGATTTTCTCCGTGACGTGGGCAAGCATCTTACAGTCAGCTATATGATGGCCAAGGACTCCGTTCAGAAACGCCTCGAAACCGGACTTTCTTTTACAGAATTCAGCTATCAGCTCGTTCAGGGATACGATTTCTTCCATCTCTTTACCGAAAAAAACTGCAAGCTTCAACTCGGTGGAAGTGATCAGTGGGGAAATATTGTAGCCGGAACGGAACTGATCCGCCGGAAGTCTGGTGGAGAAGCCTACGCCATTACCTGCCCCCTCATTACCAAG
>JBBRLW010000194.1:0-5019 GCA_038231115.1 Bacteroidia bacterium | reverse complement strand
TTATGTACATCCGCGATCTGGGCAGCGCGGAACATCAGCTGTTCTGCTTCATGCGTTGGAATGCTTTCGGGATTTCCGGCAGAAAATCGGATATTATGTGAAATCGATTCGGAAAACAGGAAATCATCCTGAGGAACATATCCGACCTGTGCACGAAAACGCCCCAAATCAATGTCCTTTATATTCTTATGATCTATAAGCACATCACCAGCCGTCGCATCAAATGATCTAAGAATTAGATGAGCCAGCGTAGATTTTCCGGAGCCTGTCTGACCTATGATCCCTAAAGATTCTCCTTTATGGAGATCAAAGCTGATGTTTTGCAAGGCTTTGATTCCGGTTTCCGGATAGGTAAAGGATACATTCTTAAATTCTACATTGCCCTCCGGAGAATAAAACAAGTCACGAGGATATTGAATTTCAGGTTTGACATCAAGTAGCTCATTAATTCTGGCCTGGGATGCAGCTGCTCTTTGTACCAGATTGGTTGTCCATCCTATGGATGCCACAGGCCAGGATAATGCATTGACATACACAAAGAACTCGGCGATATTTCCTGCCGTCATGTTCCCTTTGATTACTTCGCTACCACCGATGTACAGTGTGAGTAAAGTGGAAAATCCGATGAGCAGCACCAGTAAAGGCGTAAAAAGAAGGTCGATCCGCGCCAGTGATAAGGCTTTAGTTCGATAGGCGTTTGCTTCATTGGCGAAGTGGCCTTCAATGCTCTTTTCCGCAGAAAATGACTTGATGACGCGGATTCCGGAAAACATTTCCTGAACAAAGGTCGTGATCTGGGAAAGCTGTCCCTGAAGGGTCATACTCCGCTTATAAGTCAGATTGTTGACGTAATAAATGGCGACCGCAAGAATAGGCAGGGGAAGCAGCACAAAAAAAGTGAGCTTTGAGCTGACTGCCATCATACTACTGACAACAAGTACAATTAGAGTAGTCAGGTTGATGGCATACATAATGGCCGGACCCAGATACATCCTGACACGGCCTACGTCTTCGGTGATACGTGCCAGCAAATCTCCGGTGTTATTGGCGCGATAAAAACTTAGCGGGAGCTGCTGAAAATGAGAATAAATATCATTTTTTAGATCAAACTCTATTTTGCGAGACATTACAATAATCGTCTGGCGCATGGCAAACATGAAAATCCCTCTCAGCAGTGCCATCCCAATAATTATAGCAGCGTAAAGCAGAAGCGTATGAGTCAGGCTACCATCATCGAGAAACTGACCATTTCGGCGTTCATTGATTGATTTGGTAACCAAATCAAGCGAGCGGCGGAGCATCTGAGCAGGAATAATAGCGAAGAAGTTGGAAACAACTACGAAAATGAGTCCAGTGATGAGCCTCCACTTATATTTCCAGAGATATTTATTAAGCGCTCCGAGGGACTTGATATTCTTAACAGTCTGTACTTGCACAATTAAAAAATGGCTAATTTTGCGGTAATTATAAAAACCGGTTTTAATAAACCGAAATGTTTGCAATGACCATGCTGACTGAGATGATTACTGAAACTAATACTATGTTGTTCGAGCGCCTGACGGAACATGACTATGAAGAAATTGTTTTTTGCCAGGACAAAAGTACCGGACTTAAAGCGATAATTGCTATCCATAATACAACACTTGGCCCCGGATTAGGGGGTACAAGGATGTATCCTTATAAAAATGAGCAGGATGCCATAACTGATGTCCTGAGATTATCAAGAGGGATGACCTACAAAGCAGCCATATCCGGATTAAATCTGGGAGGCGCCAAAGCGGTTATCATTGGAGATCATCGTACGGATAAATCCGAGGCGATGATGCGAAAATTCGGACAGTTTGTTGATAATCTGAACGGTAAATATATTACTGCAGAAGATATTGGCACCACGACACGCGATATGGAGTACATCAGTATGGAAACCGATCACGTAGCGGGTCTGCCGGAAATCATGGGCGGAGGGGGAGATCCTTCACCGGTGACTGCCTACGGAGTATTCCTCGGAATGAAGGCGTGTGCCAAAGAAATCTATGGAAAAGACGACCTATCCGGCAAAAAAGTTATGGTGGAAGGCGTTGGTAAAGTCGGCGGACATCTCGTTGAAATGCTGGTGAAAGATGGCGCGAAGGTTACTGTAGCTGATGTTAATCAGGAGGCAATCAAAGAAATGGTCAAGAAATTTGATGTTGGGACATGTGAGCTTAATCAGATTCATGACCAGGATATTGACATTTATGCACCATGCGCATTGGGAGCCACGCTAAATGATGATACTATTTCACGTTTGAAATGTGCTATTGTTGCCGGAGCCGCAAATAATCAGCTTGCTGATGAAAAGCGTAACGGTCAGCAGCTGGTAGATAAAAACATATTATACGGACCAGACTTCCTTATCAATGCAGGAGGTTTGATCAATGTATATACCGAAATTCATGGATACAATCGCGAGATTGCGATGGGAAGAGCTGATAATATCTACGAAACCATGCAGGAAATTATCCAGCTTGCCAAGACGGAAAACATTCCTACTTATGCAGCTGCAAACAAAATTGCCGAGCGCAGAATAGAAACCATCGGCAGAACAAAACTTTCCTACTAAAATAATAAGACCTAAATTACCCCGTATTGCATCTTTTGCGGTGCATACGGGGTAATGTTTTTATGCTAAACAGACGACACATCCGCATAAAAGTCCTGCAGGCTTTATATGCCTGGTTTAATGGGGACAATGATGGATCATCATCCTTAAAGCAGGCCTGGCGCGATCTGGAAAAGAATATTTTCCGGATGTATGAGCTCTATATTTATCTGCTCCTGTTTACAGAAGAGCTGGGCAAATACGTTATCCAGTATGACGAGGAGCTTAAAGCCCGATACATACCAAATCCGGAAGAGCAAAAGACCAGTCTGAAACTCTATCAGAATCCGGTAATGCAAAAGCTAATCAATAGCGATGCATTCCACAAAAGTGCCGCACAGCACGGAGTTATGTGGGAAGCAGATCCGGATCTGCTGCGCAGGATTTTTCAGGATCTCAAGAATCAGGATGTCTATCAGGAATATGTCAGGCTATCAGAGATTAACGAAGGGTTGAATGGAGAGGTAATATCATTTATTATCAAGCATTACAGTACCAATTTCGGAGCCTTTCAGCAGCACCTGGAAGAGAAATTCTACAACTGGACGGATGATAAAAAGATTGTTCTTCAGATGGCGACCAAGACTGCCCAGCAGTTAGCTAATGGAGAACAGACGCCTGATAATCTTTTGCTTCCTCTGAGCCTTGATCCTGAGGCTAATATGACCTATGCACGCCAGCTACTTGAAATCTGTATAGAAAGGGATGAGGAGCTTGAAAATACAATCAAGCCCAAGATTCCAAAATGGGACTCTAACACTACTGCTCTAATTGATGAGATTATCCTCAAGATGGCTGTAGCCGAATTCAAGTATTTTGAGACAATTCCCGGGAAAGTAACTATTAACGAGTATATTGAGCTTGCTAAAAATTACAGCACCCCGACAAGTAAGAAATTTGTAAATGGCGTTTTGGATACCATTCTTAAAGAAATGGAGAGCAAAGGCACAATGATTAAAAAATAGTGATTGGTATGAGAAATAAGCTTCTTACAGGCATGCTGTTATTAAGTGCCTTTTGGATGAGTTCCTGCAATTCATCAACAGATAAAGATGGAAAGCTTCCGGCTAACCTCGTTGAGACTCCGCGCGATAAAAACGGAAACATTGACAAGTCCAGGCTGGCAGAAATATCATTTGAAACCTCAAAGCACGATTTCGGAAAGATCACGGAAGGCGAAGTTGTGACCTATAATTTCAAGTTTACGAATACGGGGAAAGGCCCTCTTGTTATTTCCCATGCTACGGCGGCATGTGGATGTACCGTTCCGAAGTTTTCCGAAAAGCCGGTTGAGCCAGGAGAATCCGGATTCCTTGAAGTCAGATTTGACAGCCATAACAAGGGCGGGATGACTGAGAAACAGGTGGACATTTTATCCAATACCATTCCTGATCAGCACGAAATCATCATAACGGCTGATATACAGCCAGCATCCAAATAAATCGAGATTATGTTTTACGAATTAGCTAATATATTATTGATGTCACCTCCGGCATCCGGTTCCGGTAGTGGCGGGAGCAACTACGGTCAATTAATCATGATCCCGTTGATTCTGATTGTGTTCTATTTCTTCATGATACGTCCCCAGCAGAAGAAAACGAAAATCGCCGATCAGTTTAGAGAGTCTATGGATAAAGGCGCCAAAATAGTAACCATCGGAGGCATCCATGCGAGAATTACGGAAGTAAAATCGACGACATTTGTCATTGAAGCAGGCAATGGAGTCAAGTTTGAGATTGAAAAATCGGCAGTAAATATGGAAGTTACTCAGAAGCTGAATAAGCCAGCCGAGGTAAGCAAAGCTTCCTAAGGATCTAAATTTCCAGCAATGGATGCTCCACAAGGGAAAAGTGCAAGGGAGGAAAGAAGGCTCAGTATGGGGGCAGAAGGAAGAATTTTCTTCTGGTGCCTTCTTTTTGCTACCATACTCTGGATACTGAATGCGCTGAGCGACTCTTACTCCCGTTTTATCCTTGTAAAGGCAAATTACACGGGGATGACCACTGCGAGAACATTTACCGATCCTTTACCCCAGTACTACAGAGTATTTGTAACAGCGAAAGGCTGGGACCTGCTAACGATATCCCTTAAGGGTGGCGTAGAAGCGGCAAATATTGATCTTTCTCAGTTCAAAGGCTCGTATATATTGACCAATAAGTTTTTGAGGGATGACCTCAGAAATCAGTTTCCGTCAAAAATGACTGTGAATAGTATTGATCCGGATACGATATTCCTGAGAAATGAGCAAAGGATGAGCAAACGGGTTCCTGTAAGAATACAGGTACATCCGACCTTTGAAAAAACCTTCGGGCTTGGGAACATGATTACCGCGCGTCCGGCGTACGTTCAGATATCCGGACCTAAATCGGTACTCTCTA
>JBBRLW010000193.1:0-5023 GCA_038231115.1 Bacteroidia bacterium | reverse complement strand
GTCCTGATTATGCCGATTGTCCTTCCAGGGCATAAGCTGCTCCAGGTGTCCGATGAAGCGTTGGATTGCAGGCGTATCCCAGGGACGTTTTGCACGGCTGTCGTACTCGTCATAAAGTCCGAGGGCATGTCCGAACTCATGCGCCATTGTCCGCTCGGAGGAGTCCGCAAAGAGATAGATCCCTCTCCATAGCACATTCTCTCTGTTGCCTGTCCACCAGATATTTTTCCGGAAATATACGATCTTGTTGGGATCACTTTCCTCCTCTATACATTTGATAATCAGCCTATGTACTCCCGCATCCGATGCAGAGTGCACTTCCAGCGCTGAGTACCAGGCATTCCAGTATTTCTCTGCGGACTGTATAAAGCGCTGCTTTAATACCTCCCTGTTTTCCATGTGCTTATGGAAGCCGAACCGTATCCGAACTTCCACTGTAATCTCCTCCGCATCTATGCAGATATTATAATTCCCCGTAAACAATCCGTGCCGGAGGTGACGGTGGCAGGTCAAATATTCAGGCACAGAAAATCAGGGATAATCATTAAATCAGGCTCAATTTCTGACCATGCTCACTCAGTCGCTTTAGAGCAATAGTGACGTATTCTTCCGTAATAAGCTCGGACTTACGTTTTGACCATTCCCGGGCATACGCTACAATTTGTGCGGGATCATCCGTACCTTTCTCTTGTTTGATAAAGTCAACGGTAGCCAGAATCTCAAGGGAGAGACCGGACTGAAATCCGCTGACCAGATCCATCAGACGCTCAAGCCTTTCCCGCTGTTCCGACCCAAGTTCCGTTTCTATGTACGTTTTCAGCTCAGGGAAAGCACTGTAATTAAGCTGAAGCGGCTCAAATGCTTTGGCTGAATTTTGCTCAAGGCCTCGTATATATGTTCCACTGAGATGCTGTAATATGTGCTCTACCTGATTGGAATAGGGTCCGTATAAATGTGCGACAAAGTTCAGCTTAAGCTTCTCCCCTGTTCTCTGAAGGAAATAAGCCAGCTTATTGGCGGCAAACAGACTGCTCGGTTCTCCGAGCTGCTCATAAAAAAACAGCGCATAGAGAAGCATGGCTCTGGCAGGAGTTAATTTCTGTGTGCCGGAGTAATCCTGACTTTTAAGGAGATTTTTGATTGTAGCATTAGGTTCAAACACCTGAATATCTACCTCCACCATATTTCCTAATGCCTGCTGAATCAAATGTTTTACATCCGGCCAATTCAGTCCGCCCAGTCCGCATCCTAAAGGCGGAATAGCAATACTTCCAATATTCTTTTCCAGAATTACCCGCCTCAGATCTTCCAGGCCGCTGCGAATATAATCCAGCTTTGAGGGAGACTTCCAGTGAACTTTCGTTGGGAAATTGATTATCCATACTTCTTTTTCCACAGTCAGCTCTCTTACAACCAGCATCTTTCCGATTTGAACCTCTTCTGCTTTGCTGGCCTTGCGATAGGCTTTGTAATTGGCAGGGAAGCGTCCTTTAAACTGCAGGGCAATTCCCTTTCCCATGATACCTACGGTATTGACCGTATTCACATAAGCTTCCGCATCAGCGGACAGAAGATCACCTTTCAGATATCTGATCATGGATAATAAAACTTAGGACGTATAGCTACAGGAAGCTGGCTCCCCGTAGCAGATTCCCTTAAAACTTCTACAACGAAATTGCTGCTTTCTTCATTATAAACAACAATTCCAACAATACATTCCTTCGGAACGTGATGCCTCACAAGAAACTCTGCCTGCTTTCTTCTCATTCTATCAGTATCTTTATCCGTATTTTTCCAGTCATATTCATTGATAATGTCCCAATCAATTTTGTCCAGATTAGTAGGTGAATTATAGGGTTTTGAAATACTTGTCTTTGCGTGCCCATCCGTAAAAAACCACTCGGGACAGTGCCCGGTCAATGATTCAAACGTGCAAACAATATAAATAATATCCTGAGCCGGATGCTGGGACACTCCTCCGTGGCCTGTCTGAATTTTATAAAGCATGGGAGATATTCTTCCAAAGTAGAAAGGAATATATTCTCCCAATTGACCCCAGGCGGATCAATACCTACTGAAAGGCTCGTGCGCCTCTGGATTAAATTATATCCCCAATACGGGTATAAGCAGGATCGGCATTAGCATGAGAACTACTGCACAGTCCATACTTCAGGATATGGGAAAGATTTTTAACATGTACAATGCGGTACAGATGTATTTTATCCGGTATTTTACCAGGCATAGTTAACTATAGATCGGTATATTGTCTATATAATGCACAAAAATACGCCCGCTCTACCTCACAATCAGTCGCTCCGTTCTGACCAATCCGCCAGTGCTGATACGAATCAGGTACATCCCGGAAGAGGCATTGAGGAGATTTATCTGATGCAAGCCGCTGCGGAAATTATTTTCTACAAGGCTAATAATCTGTCCCTGAGTGTTATACACGGATATTGAGTAGCTGTTCCGATCGGCAGGCAGGATCAGATTAAACTGTCCCTGTGAGGGATTCGGATATATTTTGATCTCATTAAGCTGATCCTCAGGGCGCTGCTCGGCTATTGCTACTGCTTTGGATGTGTAATTGGCAAAGTAATTCAGTCCGCCTTTGGTATTGCCTACTACGACGTCCTCTATCGAATCCCCATTAAGGCAGGCCAGCGCAGGTGCGGAGTAGCTTCCGTAATGGCTACCCGTCATGTATTGCAGATTAATCAGCTGATTGCGGATAATATGCGCCTCCGCCTTCCAGGGAGATCCTTTGAAGGAGGCAATGTTGCGATAGACAAACAGTTCTCCGCTGCGGGTACCAAGCATTAAGTCCTGATGGCCATCGTGATCGAGATCGCCAATCGTCGGGAGGGTAGCGCCCGGATATCCTGCGGCGGTATCTCTGGCAAGGACAAGCCCGAGTGTATCAGTGACGTGAGCAAAAGCCGGATACTTTCCGGCGGCTCCGGTGCTGTCATAGCGGAAATTCCGGTAATACACCAGGGTGGCGCTTGAGCTGCCGATAATCAGATCCTGACGCCCATCACCGTCCACATCACCAATGGCAGGATAGGAGAAGTTGCCGACATCAATCGTATCTAAAGAGGGGCTGATTTTGGACTGGAAAGTATCCCTGCGTCCGGATACGGCAGAGGCCTCAAAATAGCGGAGCTTCCCATCGGCAGCACCGAGGACAAGATCCGGACGTCCGTCCGCATTCATGTCCGCGAATACCGGAGCCATACCGCTGATTTTCAAAGAAGAAAGTCCAAGGTAATCGCTCTGCTCTCGTATAAATTTTGCTTTGCCTTTCGGATTCAGGTTCCGGTATAGTACCAGCTTATCGTACGCATAATTATTATCGGAATACTCTCCGGCGGTGGCCACAACCATGAACTCGGGACGCTTGTCACCATCGGCATCATAGAATGCGGGAACTGCTGATCGCCCCTCATCAATCATTTCCGATTGCAGGAAATCATTGGCCGCGTAGCGGAAATCAGGCTTCTTGTCAGTTCCGACGTTATGGTAGTAATACACGGATTTACGTGATGCTGATACATTCAGTGCCATCGGAGTGAGGAGCAGATCCCGTTTGCCATCACCATCAACATCCACATGGGAGGCACCCGGGTAGAAGGGTACTTTAGAACGGATATATCCGGTATCAATTTTTACGAGCGTATCATAGCATTTCCCGCTGCCGATTCTTCCGTTTTCTACCATGCTGAATCCGGCGCCGTTAATATCGGAGTACAATAGATCATGGTCGCCGTCGCCGTCCTTATCCAGCGTGAGGAGATTGCCTCCGGCATGTTTGTTTTTGCAGTAGTGATTCCCGCCCAGCAATCCGATTTGTGGCGCATGGACAAAGCTGTCCGGCAGGGTAGATATCCCTCCGATTCCGATAAACATGCCCCAGTTGTCATCCACAGGCTCATACCACAGGGAATCATATCCTCCGAGGTTGGTGCTTCCGTTCCTGTCCGCATCGCGGGATTTGTAGTACGTGGCAACCAGTCCGGAGGGATCCATAGCGAGGATATCCAGATCACTGTCGCCGTCCATATCCGCTATGCTCGGCATATTGACGCCATCGGTATAAATATTCGTAGTATAGTTCTGCCGGACGCTGGCATGGGTCAGAAGCTCATCGGTTATGAGTTTAAATGACAAACCTGCTGAGGTAGAGGTGTTTTTATACACCTCAAACGCTGCCCCAAAGGACCTGGAGTAGGCAAATATATCCGGCTTGCCGTCGCGGTTATAATCCCGGAGAAACGCCCAGGTTTTCATCTGAGGGAAATATGCGCCGTAATCCGGAGCAAAATTATAGGTACCGAATCCCTGGGCGAGATAGATCTGCACGGTAGAATCGGCATGGTCAAACACGAAAAGATCCTGCTTGCCGTCTCCATTGACGTCTATATTGGAAAACATCGCATTCCACATTCCGCCAGCCCAGGGAAAGCGCAGGGAGTCTCCGTTGGCTTTCAGCACCTGAATCCCATTGGCCTGCTGGCGCAGATCAATAATATCAGTGAACGTTCCCTGTGCCCGTAATCCGATGGCACAGAGCAATATAAATAGTGTCAGATGTATTCTCATCCCTTGATAGCTTTGATTTAGCCGATACAATATAGCCATATCCGCTGATGCAACAAAATTAGTTCAGGAAAAGGTATGATTTCGTCAGGAGAGATAATCCGGTTGTTGAATCGCTGCCTGCTACCCATATTGCGCTTCCATCCCATTAGAGGAAAAGGCTTATGTAAAGAAAACGCGATTTTCTTTACATACCAGCGCTGATATGTAAAGAAAATCGCGTTTTCTTTACATAAGGATTCCTATCTGCAAAGATTTTGGGATTATCTATGTATTCGGATGGTTGAGCGTTTTGATGGGTTCCACAAAATCCTGAGCCGTATTATTACCTTTAAATAGCTCAAAAAGAGGTTCATTGATATAAAAATTGCTTGTTCCTCTTTTTTCCTTGCGGAGGAAGCCTGCTTCAACAAACCGCCGTCCT
>JBBRLW010000192.1:0-5034 GCA_038231115.1 Bacteroidia bacterium | reverse complement strand
GGAAGCTACGACCGGAGTAACAATTTCCGGAAGCCATGACAAAAATGATCTGATCTGTGGGGAAAAGAGGATTCGAACCTCTGAAGACATAAGTCAGCAGATTTACAGTCTGCCCCAGTTGGCCGCTTTGGTATTTCCCCGCACAAATAAGTAGAGCCAGTGGACGGATTCGAACCGCCGACCCGCTGATTACAAATCAGCCGCTCTGGCCAGCTGAGCTACACCGGCTACTATTGTGTTGAAACAATCTTTAAAATGAACATTTCCCCGCTTAAGGGACTGCAAATTTAGATAGATATTTTCAATCGAAGAAATTTTTTAGTAAAATTTTTCTCTCAAGCACAGACCTCTCGGGAAAAATCGATGAGATACCCCGCTTTCTCCCTGAATTTCTATGTAAACGCTACGCTATCTGATGGATTAGGACTATTCCTCGTCATCATCATCAGAGACCGCATCCTGGTCTCCGTTGAGGGTAACCTCCGCCAGATCCGCCTCTTTCAGCGGCTTCACCTGATGCTTTTCCTTATGCTTGCGGAGCTGCGTCTTGCTGGCATCAATCGCCTTATCCAGCGCATGCTGGAAGCTATCTCCATGTTCCTCAATGAATAATACCGTCCCTTGGAGGTGCAGCTTGACTTCTATATGCTTCAGTTCCCGCTCTTCCTTGAAAAAGACGGTTACGTCATGGATGTTCTCATAATAATGATCCAGATGCTGGATTTTGGCTTTCACCGTCTCGAGCATGTCCTTATGCAGCTCTATATGATTTGTCTGAATGTCTATTCTCATATTAATGATAAATGTTGATGATGTATTTTCTATTCAATTTATGCGCCCGGATGGGTCTGGTTGTAGATTTCTTTTAGCCGCTCTATACTGTTATGGGTATATACCTGCGTTGCGGCAAGGCTTGCGTGCCCCAGGAGCTCCTTAATAGAGTTGATATCCGCGCCTTTGTTCAGGAGATGCGTCGCAAAGCTATGTCTTAGCACGTGCGGACTCTTCTTCTGCTGTGAGGATACCGTACTGATCCATTGCGTGACTAACCTGTGCACAAACATCGGATACAGCTTGCGTCCGCTGTCCGTCAAAAGTACATATTCTATCGGAGTTTGCACAGCTTCCTGAAAATGATAGTATTGCGTGAAGGCTTGCCCGAGGCTATGATTGATAGGGATCAGGCGCTCCTTATTCCCTTTTCCCAGCACTTTCAGCATATTTTCGGATAGTAATACATCACGCGTTTTGAGATATATTAACTCCGAAAGGCGCATTCCGGTTCCGTAAAGCAGCTCAAGGATGAGCCGCGCACGGGCTGAGACAAAGTCCGTCGCCTCAGGCATTAGCTCGAAAAGATCCTCCAGCTTCTGCTCGGGGATATACTCCGCCAGGCGCTTCTCCTTTTTGAGTCCCTTAATCTCCGCCGCAGGATTGACGGTAATTAATCCCTGAATCATTAGATACTTGTAATACGTCCTCACCGCCGAGAGCTTCCTGTTGATGCTTGTACGCGACAGCCTGATACTGTTGAGGTGGAACATGTATCGGCGTATATCTTTGGGAGACAGCGAATTACAATCGAGTTGCTCCCCAAGTAGAAACGAAAAAAACTGCGCTACATCCTGAATGTAGGCAGTTTCCGTATGTTGAGAATATCGTTTCTCTTTGAGCAGATAGCTGCTGAATCCTTCTTGCCGGGCAAACGGAGCGATACTATCCATAATGGCTACAAATATCCTTTGCCGGGACCGCAATCAGGCCTGCAAAATAGGCCAGGGCCTCCGAAGTACAGGACTACTGATCCTGCCCGTCGTTGAAGCTCTCGCGGTAGATCGCCTTCCCGACCATGTTTCTGTGCTGCACCGATGGCTTCACAAAGAACTGATTGGCACGGAATTGCTTGATCGTTCCCGTTTTCTCAAGCTTCTTCTTGAAACGCTTGAGCGCTTTGTCAATTGACTCGTTTTCTTTAATGCTTACCTTAATCATTCGTAATGCTTGGACTAAAAATAGTTTGCAAATATACGTGTAAAATATGACTAAAAACTCATGAACAGTCAACAGTTAAATTGAACAGCTTAGTGCCTCGGTGTTTTGGTCATAAGTGCATTGCTTTCTAAGGCGCGTGCACGGCAGCGCGAAGAAATCTCAGCCTCTGCAATTGCGAATTGCTCCGCACACTGCCGCACAGTCCATAACGCTCGACGGGATTATCAACGCTGTTGACCCTGATGTTAGAAAGTTATTGTGCATAATCAGGCGATATCAAGATTAACTTGCTGGTCGGTTTTCAAGTATATACAAGCCCGAAGAACCATATTCGGGCAAAAAATTTGCTGATGAGGCGCAAAACTTGTTCTGCGACTTTTCCTTTTATAACTGCTTGTCCAGGCAGGTTGGCCATATAATTTGACAAGACCAATACGGGTTGGGAGTCATGAGCGCAGGCAAACCCAACAGCCAAATAGTGCAGGGAATGGTACCGTGCTTTACAGCGTAAATGGATATGATCAAACTACTTCCAATGGAAACCATTATATAATAGATAGACTATGAGACACTTATATATTATTTTCAATATTGTATTGTCTGTACTTGGAATAGCTGTCTTATGGGTATGTGCTTACTTCTCTTTAGCTTCTAAAGACTACTTCATGCTACATTTCGCACCTCATTTAGTTGAGCATACTCTTCTTCGCTTTGCTGCTGATTTGATTGTTATTGTAATGATGCTTGTAGTCCTTTTGCTTATCAATTACTTGCTTCTCAAGCTCAACAGCAGTTCAAATGTTAAAGGTATCCTACAGCGTACACTAATTGTTCATGCCCTGGTATTATCTTTAGCAGCTGCCGGATGGGTTGGCTATGGATATTACATGGACTTGGAGTACATAAGTCATGTACGTTGATTGAATTAAGCGATTCAATTAGGATCTGTGAGAGAATTAAGCTTCCACCCTCAATTCTCCTGTGCTTATTTGACCATAAGGATATGAGGCATTTTAACTATTACGGCAGCTTAAAATTTAGTCCAGCAGGCGCTTAGGGTGTGTTTGCAGGAGACTCATTTCTGTAATAATATGCATTAGGTGCCTCGTACTTTGAATGGACATTGATATAATCCCCATTCTGTAACAATAATTTCCCGCGGAGTTTATGCGCAGGAACATTCAGAAACTCCGATGCCCAGAAATGCTGATCAACATAATGCTCCGTGATGCCCTGATCGCCAGTGGTATAGGTCAGGAAATTGCGGATGCGCAGCGGAGAATTATCCGCCCGGAACCGTACGCGTTTTGCCTGATTATCAGAAGAGTCCGGCTTAATGACCGCACTTTTCACATACGGATTATAGGGATAGAAATTGAAATGTCCGCTGCTATCCGTAGCGCCGGGCAATATAAAGCTGATGCGCTCAGGGCGCTTGATGATACCTTTCCCGTACGTTGTGGTTCCTCCATTAAAAAGGTCAAGGCTGTTCCTATTAGATAAGGGATTGTAGGAGGATGTATTTGCCCTAAATTGAAGGCTGTCAACACCGTCATAGTATTTAAGCTCGTATTTGCCTATCACTAATTTCGACTTCTCCCAGTCCACACTGATCGGAATATTCAGCTTGTTCTTAATCGTGAGGAACATTCCTCCGTCTTTCCTCCAGAAATCATATCTGATGAGCAGGGTATCGTTCTCATAGTAAAGGGATTTGGACTTTGATGTTGGGCAATCCCCTGAAAAGGTGACGATATTCATCCGTGTGCAGCCCGCCGGGATCATCACACCGATGAGCATGAAGCAGTATAGTACATTGAGTTTAAAACTTCCGGACATAAGCTCAGCATTTGATGTGTAGCGACTATCAAAAATGGAGCAGTATTTCATCTGCTATGGGCTGTACCTTAGCATGATATGGGTCAATGGATCAACTATTCCGGTGAATCTCCCATATCCGATGGACTTTGCAGCGTAAACTGGATCGGCTTTGTTCTCAGGGAAATAATCTCCGGACACGCTTTGCAGAGCGTCATAATATCCTCCGCGCTGATATTTTTCAGCAGCCCTTTCAACTCATCCAGGCTCTGCGGACCGTGTCGCCTCAGGGCTTTCACGATAGATACCTCATTGCGGGAGATCTTCCTTTCCGCGGAGTGAAATAATCCGTATGCTTTGTCGGATTCCCTGAATAATTGCGGAGAATCAGGCCTCTGCTGATAGCTTTGCGGGGCCTCAGGTGGCCGCGCATCCATCCCGACCGGAGTGCATCCCATGTTTATAAGTTGCTGATTGGCATTTACCTCACCTACATCCGGCCTCCTGACGTAGATTTTTTTGTGCTTCCTGATCCCATCCATAGCCCCCGACCACGTCCCTCCTGTTGCACCCGTCTCAGGGATATATACCGTATCTGATAGTCCGTAGATGACCTTATTCCGCGCCTTGGCGTACTCTGCTTTAAACTGAGCCAGCGGGTGAAATTGCGATACTACAAGCAGGCTCCCATTCCCAATCGGCTTTATATAAGGCTTCAGGTGATGGAGGAAGCTTATCAATCCCTGCGGCAGGACAATGATGCTTTTTCCCAAATGAGCCAGTGCTTCATTCAGTGCTGAACGGTCCACACCGCGCGCAAATCCGCTTACTATTACCTGATCCTTAGGAACTAAGTGCCGAACCAGCATCCGCGTAAAGTCCAGGGACTTTTCCGAGGCCTCCCGCGCACCGACAATTCCTCCCGTGCTCTGCCCCAGCAGACTTATATCCCCGAGCGCAAACACCACCGGCGGCGATGCATAAATGCCGAGATAGCTCCGCAGCCTTGCCGGATACAGGGCATCCGAAGGGATCACAGCCCGAATATTCTCTGATGCAAGCCTGTCCACCAAACGCGGATCAATGGCTGACTTGCGGATCATTTTCAGCTCTGCAATCATCTGCTGGCTACATCCGAATTTACTGCGCAGGGTAGCGTCAGAGCTGTTGAGAAGCTCCTCCGCGCTGCTTTGGCTCAGCAGAAAGTTCAGTCGCGCTATACTC
>JBBRLW010000191.1:0-5051 GCA_038231115.1 Bacteroidia bacterium | reverse complement strand
ATATAGCAGCGCTTCTACGTTCAAAAAGTCCAACGCAGGATGACGCAAAAAGCATCCAAATAAGCTTTTATAAAATTTTTAGACAGGCGACTAAGCTTAGTATCAGTTTCATCCTACTATTGTTATCAGTGATTGGCGCTATGAACGCATCGGCACTGACCTTCCCTTTCAGCCAGAATCAGTGATGCGCTACAGAGTTGCTATGTTTCTTTTCCGCATTATATCAGATAGCCTCCAGTTGCAGCTCCGCCAGGAAGCCGTTATGATGATCTGATGCCTCTATCGATTTTAATGCAATATCATTCAGCTGATTATGCACCTCGTCAAGTTCAATGACTTCCTCCATGCCCGACATACTTACGTAGCGCGAAATGTTCAGATTGTAGCCGTTCTCTTCAATCTCGCTCATTGGAACGCAGCGAGAGAATCGATCCTCTTCCTTGCGGAACTGATACGCATCTACAATCTGATCAATGTGCTCAGGCAGCAGACGGCTCTGGCGCTTGTCCTTCTCATATAGCTCTGAGGCGTTGATAAACAGTACATCATTGCATTTCTTGCACTTTTTCAGGACTATAATACATACCGGAATGCTGGTCGAAAAAAACAACTTAGATGGCAGGCCAATTATCGTATCTATATTATTATCTTTCAACAGCTTGGTCCGGATTCGCCCTTCAACACCGCCCCGAAACAGAACTCCGTGTGGCAGGATAATAGCCATCGTTCCCTGCTCGCTCAGAAAGTGAAATCCATGCAGCAGGAAAGCAAAGTCGGCGGCTGACTTTGGAGCCAGTCCGTAGCCTCCAAACCGGAAATCCTGCGCCTGGGTATCCATTGGTTCCCATTCATAACCGAACGGCGGATTGGCTATGATGGCATCAAATTGCAGTTTTTTACTGGGATTCATCTCGCTTAGCTTGTCCCAGTCATTTATGAGTGTATCACCGTGATGGATTTCAAACTCATTATCACTCAGGCCATGTAGCAGCATATTCATCCGTGCCAGGTATAGGTCGTGATGTTCTTCTCCTGTCCATATATTTTCCCGATGCCTTTGTTGCCGAACTGCGTACGGACGTTTAAAAGCAGGGAACCAGAGCCACACGCAAAATCCATCACGTTCTTTAATTCCGGTTTTCTACCGGTACGCGGATCATGACCATCCAGCACAACAATGCGGGAAAGAATAGTGGATATCTTCTGAGGGGTATAGAACTCTCCTGCTTTCTTGCCGGAGCCTGCCGCAAACTGCCCGATCAGGTACTCATAAGCATCACCAAGCGCATCGCTATTGCTTGAAAACTGGGATATACCCTCTGCAATGGTTGAGATGATAGTGCAGAGCCTCTTATTACGCTCGGTATAGTTTTTACCGAGCTTATCGGAATCTAAGTTAATTTCGGAAAACAGTCCCTGAAAACTATTGGCAAATGACTGGTTTTCAATATACTTGAAAGCTTTTTGCAGGACAGTCAGCAACTCGGTACTCTGGGTACGGGCAAGCTCGGCAATACTGCTCCATAAGTATTCGGGGTCAATGACGTAATGCGTAGTCAGGCGCATCTGCTTTTCAAACATAGAAATATACTCCGTATTTTCCTCGTAGAAAACTGATAGCGGAGTCCGCCTGTCCTCTTCTGAAAGGATAGGATAATCGTTTGTTACTTCTTTTTTGGCTGCTGCCTCATAATTATCGGAGAGATAGCGTAGAAAAAGGAAGGACAGCATATAATCGCGGAAATCATCCGCATTCATGGATCCGCGTAGCTGATCGGCAATTTTCCAGAGGGTCTTGCCCAGCTGTGCCTGTTCTGTATTTGTCATTCTATGTTATGTATATTGGTTAGAGCCTATTTAATAATTTTATCTGCTAATGAATCAAGCTTTTATATTAGGAAGTATATCGGATAGAATCCCATCTTCATAGGCACTTAGTCCCGATATGACCCGTCCGTGAGATATTTTGATCAGGTGTGGAATAAGGTCCTGCATGAGTCTCTGCTCCTCCGGCACGCGCTCCCTCCAGTTTAGCCCCCGCGGAGCCAATAAATCTTTCAGATCTTCCGCGTTAAATATCATTCGCGACATAGTAGTATTTATAAGCTTCTGTATGTCAGTAAATTCTATGCTATGTTTTTCAGCAATAGCATTCAGCTCTTCCCTGGCTTTATTGGACTTGAAAGCCTCATAGCCGGTGCTGATTTCCTGCTCCTTTAATCCACGGTTGCGGTCCAGGCTGCGGATATATTCCGTCATGTCCTCGCGCTCGTCCATTAGAGTCGCACTTGAGCTAAGGAGGCTGATAATCTGATCAGAGGTCAGCCTCTCTTTCGATGGACTGCCTCCGGTGTATCCTGCTATAAGTCCCATGATATAGTCATAATCAATCGTCGCGGAGGCAAACAGGACAAGCTCAAAGTCAGGTATCTCTGTAGTACCCTGCCCCGTCTCCTGATCTTTGCGGTCCCTTCTATCTTTGATGATCTTTTTTGCGATATCAAGGTACGCTCCCCGGAAGGAACGCAGATCATCTGTAGGAATCAATTTCTCCACTATTGCCTTTTCTTCCGTTTTCAGGTCTGTATATTGATTTACCTGTGTAATGAGCCGCTGAACTTCCTTGAATCGGTTAATGAACTCTTTACGTGCCGCATCCCCCTTTAGATTATGAACCTCCTCGGGTTTGAATTGCAAGCCTTTCTCCGTCATAAAGCCCTCTAATTGTTTGACAGCCTCTTCGTATTTTTTAATCACGATCGGTGCCGGATCTACCAGCCAGATTTCTTTGGCGCGGCTGGTATCCTCTCCTGAAAATAGCGCGATAGCGGCATCTACCTCCCCCTGCTGCTGCCTGAAATCAATGATATTTCCGAAGAGCTTGGTATCATTTATAATACGATTGGTGCGGGAAAAAGCCTGAATGAGTCCATGATGCCGGAGATTTTTATCCACATACAGCGTATTAAGATATTTGGAGTCAAATCCGGTAAGGAGCATATCCACCACAATAAGGATATCAATCTTCTGGCTGCGGGGATAATCGGCATTCGTAAGCTTGTGGTCTTTCATGCGTTTCTGAACGTCGCGATGGTAGTGGTCAAAATCAGCGAAGGTGTTACTATCGCTGAATTGACGAACATAATCGTCCATGATCGTCTTGAGCGCGGCCTTTTTCTTGTCCGGCTCTTTCTGATTGTCGTTATCTTCCTGCGGCAGATCTTCCTGGATCTGTCTTATATCCTGATTGCCTTCGGCAGGCGGAGAAAATACGCAGGCTATGTTCAGCGGATGCTCCATTCCCTGCTGATGCTTTTTGAACAGATCATAATACTCTATGGCATCGGAAATGGAGGCAGTAGCAAAGATGGCATTGAACCGTCCCTCGTGGGTAGCCGCATTATGGCGGGCTAATATCGCCTCTACAATAGCTTTCTTAATCGGAGCCTGCCCTGAAGCCTCACCGGATTTGCCCTCAGGCTTGTAGTAATCTATATGGAACGGAGTACGTTCCTGTCTTCGATGGCATGAGTAATCGTATAGGCGTGCAGCTGTTTCTGAAATATATACTCGGTGGTTTTGTTTTCCGCTTCTTCTCCTTTAACACTGATGTAATGGGAATTTTCATTGAAGATCGGTGTACCTGTAAATCCGAAGAGCTGTGCATTTGGAAAGAATTTCTTGATTTCCTTGTGATTCTCACCAAACTGGGATCGGTGGCACTCATCGAATATAAAGATGATGCGCTTTTTGCTGAGCGGCTGCAGCTTTTCTTTATACTTTTTCGGATTGGCCGGATCCAGTGCCAGTCCCAGCTTTTGTATCGTAGTAACAATCACTTTATTGGAATGATCGTCGGATAGCATGCGCCTGACGAGCGCGCCCGTATCCGTATTTTCTTCTACACATCCCTCCTGAAAGTAGTTGAACTCTGTGCGGGTCTGGGTATCCAGATCCTTGCGATCTACTACAAATAGGCATTTATAGATGTCATCGTTGCTCTTCATCAGCGTGGCGGCTTTGAAGGAAGTCAGCGTCTTCCCGCTTCCAGTCGTATGCCAGATGTATCCGTTACCACGATTTTGATGAATGCAATCGATAATAGCTTTCACGGCATATACCTGATAGGGACGCATGACCAGGATTTTCTTCTCGCTTTCTACCAGTACCATATAGCGGCTGATCATTTCGCCCAGGGTGCATTTGGCCAGAAAATGATCGGCGAAATCATCCAGATGCGTAATCTTCTTGTTGTCCTCGCTGGCTAACTGATAAACAGGCAGATACTGCTCTTCAGCATTGAATTTGAAGTGCTCGTCATTATTATTGGCGAAGTAGTAGGTAGTGCTCCGATTGCTCACAATAAACAGTTGCACAAAGCACATGATCGTGTTGGTATAGCCGCTGCCCTGATCTCTTTTGTAATCTACAATTTGCTGGATGGCCGTTCGCGGAATGATATTCAAGGTTTTAAGCTCTATATGAACGAGAGGTAAGCCATTGATCAGCAGGATAACATCATATCGATGCCTGCTGTACTGAGTGTTGATTTTAAGTTGATTGATTACCTGAAAATCATTCTTGCACCAGTCGTTGAGATTTACCAGGGAATAATGTAAAGGAGTCTCATCATCGCGCAATAAGGTATTCCGCTCACGCAGTTTTTTGGATGCTTTGAATACATCTTTATTGATAATATCATCTTTCAGCTGATTGAACTCTCTGTCGCTGAGACTGACACGGTTCAAAGTCTCGAACTTCTGGCGGAAATTATTCTCTAGCTCCCTGAGATTATTTATATCCGGACGGTACTCGTATTTCAGGCTTTGTAACCTTTCAACGAGGGTCTCTTCTATTTCCCTTTCTGTCATAATTCAAATTGTTGAGCTGAAATTTCGGTAGCGCGTATTATTTCTTCAAATCTATGACATCCCCCGCCATCTCCCCACAAAAAAGCCCCTGAAGAACAAACTTCAGAGGCTCTCTCATATTTTATAGCTGAGCTACTACTTCTACCGCAACAGCGTCACCGATCCGGTGAAGGTGTATTT
>JBBRLW010000190.1:0-5056 GCA_038231115.1 Bacteroidia bacterium | reverse complement strand
GGCTACCTGCTGAAGCATACCGACAGAGCGGAGCTTATAACAGCCATTGAGGATTCTATGGAAGGGCTGCGCTTTTTCAGCTCCGAGGTAACCGATACTTTCCTCAAAAGCTTCGATAAGCCTGAGCCTGTTGCGGCAGAAAAAATAGTCCTCTCGCGGCGTGAGCGGGATGTCATCCGCCTGCTGGCCAAGGAATATACATCGCAGGAAATTGCCGATGAGCTAAACCTGTCCTCGCATACGGTAGAGACACACCGGAAAAATCTGCTCCAGAAGCTGCAGGTCAAGAATGTAGTCGGATTAGCCCTGTATGCGCTTCAGAACGGCCTGATTGAAGAATAATATCAGCAGGCCGGATAAATAATACGATTGGGAAATTAAAATCAGTGGATTGGATGTTATCCACTGGCTATGAAAACACTAATTGTAATCCGCCACGCAGAAGCCGTTGCCAAGAACCTCGAAACAGATTTCGAGCGTGAGCTAACAGATAAAGGCCGTCTTGAAGCGGAAGATACCGGAAGGAAACTCGCCGAAGCAGGATATGCAATTGATACGATCATGGCAAGTCCGGCAGAGCGTACTACCGAAACGGCTCAGATTATTCAGAAGCATGTCAATGCCAAAGGACTTGAATACGAGGAAAAGCTATATCATGCTTCCTGTGATGATCTGTTCGAGTTTATCCGCGAGGGCTTTAACCGTGACGTAATCCTCAACGGAAACATATTAGCCATTGTAGGACATAATCCGGCGGTATCACAGTTTTCCAGCAGCCTCGGAACTGAGATAAGCGTTATGCTTGAGACAGGAGCCGCCGTCGTGTATGAATTCTTAGTCGATAACTGGCATGAGCTACGCGTGGGACATGGTGCCCAGAAAGATCACTTTACTCCGAAGCTTACGGAGTAATACCCATCTTCATTTTCCC
Source organism: Bacteroidia bacterium (assembly GCA_038231115.1). GTDB lineage: Bacteria > Bacteroidota > Bacteroidia > CAILMK01 > CAILMK01 > JBBRLW01. Next base: position 4,125 of record JBBRLW010000190.1, on the reverse strand, counting down.
CCAAAAATCCCTTAGGATACTTCGCTACCCCTATAGCTGAGTATTGCGCAAGTACATGGATGAACATCCATGCATATACCTGAGGATTAGCCTTGGACTAATAGCTCTGATTATATATTTCGGGCTTTGAAATCTTTGTTTGCAAACTACTGAAGCTGTTTATGCAATAAATCTATTAGCAATTGTTTACTATTCCGGAAACTATTTGTGTAGGCGCATGGTTTTACATATACCAAACAACAAACGAGGAATTTACATGAGGATTCACACCACCCAAACGCAGAGCGTACCAACTGTCCACTGGACAGTACTGAAGAATATCAGCTTGGGAATAGTCTTTAGCGGCCTAAGCATCAGCAGCCTATATGCTCAAACATCAGCAGTTAAGTCTGCTGCAAACAGTCCGGATGAGAAGGTTTGCGCATCATCTACGACAGCTGCTACCTGTCCCTATGCATCACGCCTGACACGCAAGAGGATTGACGTATCCAGTATTAGCGGGACAGAGTCAAAAGAAATCAAATTCGGTGAAAAAATTACACTCGGGACTCCTGCTCTTGAGGGCTACAACTACGAGTGGATTGTAGATGGCGAGCTGTATGCAACTACTTCCACTATTAAAGTACAGCCTGCTCACAATACAGTCTACATCCGCAAAACAACGGATGAGATCTCAGGCAGAATTGCTTCTGACCAGGTACAGATTACGGTGAAAAATAATGATAATTACATGGGCCTGAAGTAATATCAGGTAATAAAATTTACATCCCTTAAAGAATTAGGGTGTTCTGTTAAGTATTTTGTTTGAGCCTGCATCATTAGCCATATCGACTATTGATGCAGGCTTTTCTACTGTCAGGGCTACGGCGTAATCGTATAGCGGAGACTAAATCCGGCGTTGGTATTGGAGGTCGGATATTGGGTAGATACGTGCGGCTGCGTAATATTGGTCGTCCAGAATATCTTGATGAGCAGAGATTTGCTTAGCGCATAGTCAATAGCGGGTTTGAAGCTATAGATCAGCTGACCTGCCGAAGACTGGGATGTCCCCTGATCAAGAACGCGGATTTGCGTCCGGTTATCACGGATTGAGAAATCAAGCCGCATATTAAGATCATTGGTGAGGTAGTATTTCCTGCGGTTGATCTTGAATGGAAGCAGGAATTTGTTGGTACGGTATCCGGCTCCGATGACAAGCTCCTCCGTACGGTTCTCGGATAGCTGAAGGTTGGTAAAGGCCAGGGATAGAGTCCTGGACTTGCGGTACTCCAGTCGGGAAGTCCAGTTGCTAAGCCAGCTGATATCTATCCCCAGAAGCGGAGAGAAATCTTCCTGCATAGAAACGTTATCAATGATGAGCTTCGGACGCAGGCTTTGTCCGTTGCGAGAAACACTATCCGTGCTGTAGTTGAGCGCGCTAATATAGTTTCCGACGGTATAGGTGGAGCGGTAAGCATGGTTGATATTCACCGATTTGGCATACTGCTTCACAAAATCGAAATTGGTGAGTCCGGTATAATTGACCCGCCAGTTAGGCATCGGAATATTCCGGAAAGGACTGAGAGCAACCTTGTTGACCGTAGTCCCATTATAGGCCGCAAGGAAGGAGTACAAGAGCACTTCCTGACTGGTTTTCTGGTAGCCAGTCGGGAATCCATTAGATCCAATAACACGGTTTGCCCCTTGCGGATTTCCTTCTGCAAGGCGTTTGGCAACGGAGTTCCGATTCTCCAAGCTCTCGAAGTTCTTAAAGGCAGCATTCGGACTAAATGTGGTAAATATAGGCAGGGCGGATATGCTGAAGCTTCCGGTGGTAACTGCGCCGAACTCTTCAATTGTACCCGTAGAGCCTCGGACACGGAAGTTCTCCTGAAATGCCTGAGACTCCCGTTTGAAAAAGTCAAGGCTGATCCGGAAATTCTTGAATGGCTCAAGCGTTGCCTGTCCGTTGAGTGTGACCGTATGCGCCCGCAAAAAGAAAGAGGATAAATTGGTATCCTTTGTAATCCAGCCTTTCTCTTTGGCTAAGGCACGGATATCTTTCTGAGATCCGAATACGAATCCAAGTCCTGGAGCACTACGGAAATCGCGATTGGTATCATAGCTCATCCCGAGATAGGTAGGCACAGGCAGGAATCCGGGGAGCGTAGTCCCATCGGATTGTGTATAGTTTAGCGATGCCGTGCGGAGAGAGGTTACGACGCGTAGAATGACGTCTCCGGCACGGACAAGCCCTTTATTTGGCTCCGGTTTCTTATTCTTTGTAGAGTCCGCCGCCTTGGCTTCCTGCGCGGCATTCTCCTGATTGAGCTTGGTATTACGCTTCACAGGCGTTTTTCGCTTCGATTTCTTCTTCTTCGAGCTGGTCTTTTTATTACCCGCAGTATTGTCTTCCGGCGGCGGCGGAGGCGCTTGCGGCGCATTGCCTTTTCCGGAAATGATATTCCTTAAATACGGACTCTTATTGTATAGCGTGGCAAAATTCAGCTGAACATTGGCGCCTTCGGTAGCAGAGTTGGATATGGTATTTCCGAACTGCGGTGTAGCCGGAAGCGAGCGCTGCCAGGTATAATTTCCTGTATAGGTAGTCTGAAGCTGTGTCCAGTCCAGATAAGGGATCTTGGATATCGGCACATCGTATGTCACCGCTGTTACCTGATTGAAAGTATTCTGCTTCCCGAGGGTTTTAAGAGAATCCCAGAGGACATTTCGTTTTTCGCGGTTGTCAATTCTGCCGTAAGGCTCCGGCACATAAGAATTGGCGTTGGCAGAATACGTCAGGCGGATGGATTTGGTCAGGTTATACCGGAAATCATAGCGCCTGTCCAGCTTGAAAGCCTTATCATACAGCGGCTCAATGATGGCCTTGTAATTATCCGTATTACGGTAGAGGATTTCCCCGTAGCGTCGATTTCCTTCTATGCTGGCTGCCCAGCTCTGCGGAAGGTAGAAGAAATTGAAATCGGAGATCAGCTGGGTTAGCTTCCCGTACTTCCCTTTTGCGAGCTTCTTGAAGGGCTGGATGTTCTTCGCCTTGAAATTATAGGAGTATCCGAGGACGCCTTTATAGCTCCGGTCTATATCATAGACTTTTTCGAGACTGCGCTTGTAAATCTCTCCATAGCTAAAGGTGAGGTAGAAGTTCTCTATATCATAGATATGCGTAGTCTTCTTATTGGGATTTCGCAGCTTGGATACATTATTGAAATTCAGTGAGGTACGGGCAGTATAATCCTCATTGGCTTTGATAACAGAGTCCTGCTTCCGCGAATCTCCCGAGTATGAGTTAACTACATTATCAAAAGGAAGATCGGGGGTAAGGGGATTAAATCGGGGACGGTTGATGAGCTGTCCATAGGTATAATAGACCGGAATCTTGAGAAAGAGCTTCTTGGGAAGCAGCTTATCCAGATCGAGGGCTACAGAAACATCGAATCCTTTGGTGTCTTTTTGCGAGCGTTGCTGAACGGTCTGCTCCAGAGAGCCGAATCCGACTGTCCGCCGCTGAACGGATCCGGTAACAACCGCGAGATCGGCGAGCTTGGCCCGGACGGTCGCATTGGCTGCCCATCCACCCTGCTCGTCAAAATCGGTGATTCGTAATTCATTGACCCAGAAATCTCCGCAAATCGCACGGCCATCGGGATTATTATCATCCTTCGGATTTCGGATACCGATCATTATCGTCTTGATATTGCTCAGATCGGGATTCCCCAGGACGGTAATCCGGCTATGTCCATCAGTTCCGGCATAATAAGGCACCTGTAGCGACAGGCGCTGCGCATTCCTTTTGGCTTTCGCATTATACAGATCTGCGAGGGTGATATTGATATTATTTGCCGCAGGCCATATCTCATCCTTGGAGCGGGAAGAAAGCGGCGTAACTCTCAGCGGCATCTCGTACTCATAGAAGTTCGAGCTTAAATCTGTTCCAATGCGGACAAATACAGTCGCGTCATTATCACGGAGGGCTGCGCCTTCAGCATGGATAAACATTTTTAGATGTTTATAGAGCCGGACATCAAAAGTAGTATTCTTGAACACCGAGCGGGCATCCCCGTCCTGAAGGTTGCAGACATGCAACGCGAGGGACTGCTCATTCTGCTGAATCTGATCCGGTGTGGT
>JBBRLW010000189.1:0-5058 GCA_038231115.1 Bacteroidia bacterium | reverse complement strand
GGAAAATATCCATGACACTACATTTAAGGATGGAGTAACTGGGGAAACAATTGTAGAGCGGGATAAAACCTACTCCCAGTTCGCTATTGCACGTTACGATGGGATTTTCATTACAAGAGATATCCTTAATCTTGTGAAAAAGCCTTTATTCTTTAAAGTGACTCCTGCCAGTGCCAATGTGCAGGCCATGGAGTTTTCAGAAGACGGCAATAATCTATATTATATCAATAACCGATTTGAGCTTCACCGCCTGAGCGGACTTAAAAATGCCTATCGTCGTTTTGATACGACCGGTGGAAGCTTCCTCGCAGCAAATTATGGAATTAGGGATACAATCATTTTCCGCAGTCCGGCAATTATGACCGGAGTTGGAGTGAGCAAAACAAATCCTGGAGGTGTTGTAATTACAATGGGCAGCTATGATCCAGGTATTTCCCATGTATATCTTTCCAGAAATGCTACGGATACCAATGCGAGATTCCGCAGTATCGGTGGAGATTTGCCTGGCTTCCCATGCTATGACGGAGAAATTGCCGTGGATGACTCGAATCGTGTCATCCTGGCTACCGAGCTTGGAGTATGGTCAACAAATAACGCCAGCTCAGCCAATGTGAAGTGGAATGAGGATAATAACGGCTTCCAGAGAGTGCCATGCTACATGATTGTTCAGCGCCAGTATAAATACCGTCAGGGAGGCGTGTACTTCCTTGCAAGCCATGGCCGCGGACTTTTCCGTGCGGATAATCTGTCTGTAGGAATCAAAGAAGCGGAGAATAAAACAGCATCAATTGATGGGATTAAAGTATATCCAAATCCGGCAAAGGATGTGGTGAATATCCAGTTAGGAATTGCTGCTACAACAAATGTCAGTATCCAGGTAGTGGATATTCAGGGTCGTACTATTGAAAATATCAATACAGGCAATCAAAGTATAGGCGTACGGAATTTCCAGATCAATACATCTACCTATACAAAAGGAGTATATTTGATTAAAGTAAGCGGCAAGAACTTCGAGAAAGTTCAGAAGCTGTTGATTACTGAGTAATTTCAGTAGCATATCTAATAAAAAGGGAAGGCCTGTCCGATATATCGGACAGGCCTTCCCTTTTTATTAGCACATCAATAAGAGGCTTATGCTCCTACCTGATCGCGTTCTTTCTTCTTGCGGAGGGCTTTTTCTTCAATAAACTGAATAATTGCTCCGGCAATATCAAACTGAGTGGCACTTTCAATTCCTTCCAGCCCCGGAGAGGAATTAACTTCCATGACCAATGGACCGCGTTTGGATTGCAGTATATCCACTCCGGCGATGTCGAGTCCGAGGGCTTTGGCAGCATCGATGGCTATTTGTTTTTCCGCTTTAGAGAGCTTGATCTGTTTGGCTATACCTCCCTGGTGGAGATTAGAGCGGAACTCTCCATTGGCACCCATACGCATCATGGATCCTATAACTTTTCCTCCTACAATGAATACGCGCACATCACGTCCGTTGGCTTCCTTGATAAATTCCTGAAGTAGGATATTGGCTTTCAGTCCATAGAAAGCATCCAGAGCGGATTTGGCCGCGTTGATGGTCTCAGCGAGTACAACTCCGTTGCCCTGTGTGCCTTCCAGCAGCTTGATGATAATAGGCGGACCGCCTACGAGATTAATCATGTGCTTTAAATCAGCAGAGCCGGATGAGAACACTGTTTTCGGTATGGGGATGCCATGCCTTGATAGAATCTGCATACTCCTTAGCTTATCGCGGGAGCGTACAATAGCCTGGGACTTCACTGCTGCAAAAACGTGCATCATTACAAACTGACGTACTACAGCACTTCCATAGAAAGTACGCGAGGCACCGATACGCGGAATGATGGCATCTGGTATGGGGAGTATTTCTCCCTTGTAAAAGAAGCTCGGGCTGCCCTCTTCAATAATCATGTTGCAGTTCATGTAGTCAATAACTTTAACGTCATGTTCACGAAGACATGCAGCTTCATACAGGCGCCTGGTAGAGTAGAGTTTTTCTCCCCTACTGAGGATGTAGATTATCATGATTTTTTTGAGGTTCTGGACTTTCTTGAAAGGTTAACTTTAGATACATCTACGACGAACTGATTTCTGAGGAGCTTGCGCCCTAATAGTACAGGATACTCCATTGCAGAACGATCAGCGAGGGTAAATTCGGTAATAAAATCTTCGTCAAATAAACGGATTTTAGTTTGAATCACGTAACGTTCTTCGACCTGTCCAAATGAATTTTTTATTAATTTTTTCTTATAGATGGGATAGTAGAACGACTTGCGGTGATACTCCTGCTGGTGTGGGTCAAGAAGGTCAAAACAGAGCATTTCAGCGCCATCTACCTCAGTCAGGGACACATTCGTGCAGTGAATGGATGAGGTATAGGCACCTGAATCGACTTTGGCGCGGATACCTTTCAGGCCAAGATCCGGAAATTCTACTTTTTCACGGCGTCCAATAACGCGTTTTTCTCCCGGGATCCGAAGATTCAAAATTTTCCCCAATTGTAAACCTTTCACAAATTATCAAAAAATGGATTGAATCTGCCCACAATATATGAATTTTGAGCAAATTTTGAATTATGTATACCGGATTACTCCATAGCCATACAACACTGATCTTCCTTTATTTGTTACTGTTTCTCATTAAATTAACATTATTACTGATGGGATCACAGGATGCGTTGCAAAGATTAAGAAAAAAGACTAGAGTTTTCGGAGAAATGGTGCTCCCTACCCTCTTTTTATTGACGGGTATCGGATTGGCAGTCAACTCCCCCTACGGATCGGATTTATGGTTGTGGCTGAAGCTGGCACTTGTAGGCTTATCAGTGTTTACGGGAATAATGACCTTCCGCAAAAACTCCAAAGGCATGGGACTGTTGACCTTGGGCATCTTTATCTACATCGTAATGCTGAGCTACAGAAAGAGTCCGGATTTGAAGCGGCACATCCCGGGAGAGACTTCCCAAATCAATAACTCGACGGAGATGGCAGAACCTCCGGCAGCGGAAAATACAGTCGAGGGAAAAACGACAGTAAACGCAGATCCGGTGATGCGCGGACAGGCGGCATTTCTTAGAATAGGATGTATTGCCTGTCATGGATCAGATGGTGCCAAAAGACTATCAGGCGCAGCTAATCTGCAGACGTCCCGCCTGAGCGATGATATGATTCATGACAGAATTCTGAATGGGAAGAATGCGATGATGCCTTATAAAGAGGCACTGCATGGAACAGATCTGGAGGATTTGACTGCTTATGTCAAATCACTAAGAAAATAGGATTTGCTATTCCTGCTAAAGAAGCTGGGATATAATCTGATCGAGGGTAATGCCCTCGGCTTCAGCCTTGTAATTTTTTACAACGCGGTGACGCAGAACTCCATGCGCCACTGCTTTTACGTCCTCAATATCAGGCGAAAATTTGCCGTTAAAGACAGCGTGGCATTTGGCTCCGATGACCATATTCTGCGAGGCACGTGGTCCTGCTCCCCACTCAATGTAATCTTTAACGATCTTGGGGGACTCAGCAGAAACCGGACGCGTTTTATGCGTCAGGCGCACGGCATATTCCAATACATTATCGGCAACCGGAATTTGACGCACCAAATTCTGGTAATGAACAATTTCAGCGGCAGACAGTATTTTATTGACTGTCACTGAGCGGTTGCTGGTGGTATTACGTACAATTTCGACTTCCGATTGAAAGGTAGGATAATCGAGTACAATGTTGAGCATGAAACGGTCGAGCTGGGCTTCCGGCAGCGGATAAGTACCCTCCTGCTCAATCGGGTTCTGTGTGGCCAGTACAAAGAAAGGATCGTCCAGGCGGTGGAGTGTTCCCCCGACAGTAACGGTGCGCTCCTGCATCGCCTCGAGCAATGCTGCCTGCGTCTTGGGAGGCGTCCGGTTAATCTCATCGGCGAGTACGATATTAGCGAAAACGGGTCCTCTCAGGAATTTGAACTCTTTCCGCTCATCCAGAATTTCGGAGCCGGTAATGTCCGAAGGCATTAGATCGGGCGTAAACTGAATCCGGCTGAAATTGAGGTCAAGAGCGGACGATATTGTATTGACAAGCAGCGTCTTCGCCAGTCCAGGAACACCGATCAAGAGACAATGTCCCTTAGAGAATATGCCTATCAGGACAGCCTTGATGATCTCATCCTGTCCGATGATAACTTTTTTGATCTCCGTCATCAGCTCACCATATTTGGCGGATAGCTGCTGTACAGAGCTTATATCAGTATTTGCTTGATTCATGTGGATTTTCAGGTATTAATTCAATTTGATGAAAGTCTCTACATTAGGGCACGACTTATATTTATCATCAACGCGAACATAGGTAAGCGGCAGATATTTCTTAAACCATAGCTCAAGCATTTTCTGCTTTTTATCTTCCAGTGCAATTTGGCGGATTTTCGGATAATCATCACTGAAATTGGCCTTATGTGGCAGCGTTTTGCTTTTCAGAAATAGAAGACGGTAACCGCTACGTCCATCAGGAGTAGAAAATATCAAGGGTTCGGACACCTGTCCGACGGTCATTCTGTCTATGGCGGCAAAAGTTATGGCATCGAGGTCATCCACAGATACATGAGATGAATTGGTTTTGGCATCCACAAAGACACCTCCGCGATTGCGACTATCCTGATCATCGGAAAATTTCAGAGCTGCCTCCTTAAATTTAAGAGTATCTGATACAATTTTAGTGCGCAGGCTATCGATAAGGGCTCTTGCCCTGGCACGAGACTCTTCTCCAATTTCTGGTTTAATCAGTATATGGCGGGCATTGACCATCTCTCCCCGGCGTTCAATAAGCTGGATAATATGGAAGCCGAATTTGGTCTCGATAATATCGGAAATCGAATCTTTTTTCAGCTTCAGCGTAGCCGCAGCGAACTCGGGAACATAATTGCTCGCAGGAGCGAGTCCCAATTCTCCGCGTTTTAGAGCAGATCCGTTGTCCTGTGAATTAACAAGTGCTTGGGTTCCGAAGCTGGCTCCGTTGACTTTATCCTGACGGATGCGGCGCAGCTTTTCAATAG
>JBBRLW010000188.1:0-5060 GCA_038231115.1 Bacteroidia bacterium | reverse complement strand
GAGCGCATTCTCTACGAAAAGCTCCGGAAACAACAGTCCGGCCCCATGCTTGGCTCCAAAAGGCTGATGTTCCCCGAAGTCATCGAGCTATCCCCGCAGGATTTCCGCGATATCAGCTCCATGATGGATCAGTTGACCCACAACGGATTCAGCCTCGAAGTATTCGGAAAAAACGCCTGGCTCCTGACCGCCGTCCCCGCATTCCTCCGCGATACCAACTACCGGCAGACTTTAAGTCAGATTCTTGAAGATTTCAATGCCAGCGATCACGCCGAACCGGAAAAGCTGACAGAAGCTTTCCTCAAAGCCATGGCTCACGCCGGAGCCATTAAAACCGGAATGTCCCTCAGCGATGAAGAAATGCGCAGCCTCATTGACGAGCTGTTCGGATGCGAAATGCCCTACTTTTCGCCCAACGGAAAGCCTACTCTCATAACGATCCAGACCTCCGAGCTTGACCGTAAATTCAATATCGGAAGGTAATTTGTAATAAGCCCTAAAAGCCTGATGATATGCGCAGACAAGTCCCTCCCATAATTCTTAACCTCATTGTAATCAATGTACTGTTCTACATCAGTACCTACCTGCTCTTCCCGAAATTCGACCTTGTCACCAGGTTCGCCCTCTGGCCGCCCGGCACCGATGAGTTCCACGTCTGGCAGCCGATTACCTACATGTTCATGCACGCAAAGGATTTCACCCATATCCTTTTCAACATGCTTGGACTATGGATGTTCGGTGCTGACCTTGAGCAGTTCTGGGGACCCAAACGCTTCCTCAACTTCTATCTCCTATGCGGACTCGGCGGCGCAGCCCTCCACCTGATCATCAGCCACTTTATTTTCCACAGCTACGGACCCATGCTCGGGGCATCCGGAGCTGTTTTCGGTGTACTCGCAGCCTTCGGACTCACTTTTCCAAATCGCGAAATGATTTCTCTCTTCCTGCCCATTCCCATCAAAGCCAAATACTGGACAATCGGATACGCAGTCATGGAGCTATACTTCGGCATCCGTTCCGGAGACAACGTCGCCCACTTTGCCCACCTCGGCGGAATGGCCGTCGGCATCGTGCTCGTCCTTATCTACCGCCGTATGGACAAGCGCTGATCCTGATTCACTACATTTAGATAGCAATACTATTCCGCCTTATCATCATTTTTAGACCGGCTCTTAATCTAAAGCTTCCTGAGTATCCAATTCCATTACCGTAATTTCAGGAAATAAGATTTCTTTAATTCTTTCCGATGGCCGAATTTTGACCGCTCTAAGAAAATTATGCAGTTCAAAAAGGAATACCGTCAATTACTGCTGTTTCTGTTTATTTTATGGCTGTTCCTGAGTGCTGGCTTGCCCTGTACAACACATGGATGGGATACAACATGCTGGGCAGACTGGGCTTTCTACATTCAGACTCATGGCCTGCGCAATGCCTACGGATTTCCGGGACTCAACTATAATCCCGTCGTACTTTACCTGCTGAGGTTCTTTTGTTTCTTCCACACCACCCCTCAGGAAACCTATTTGAACATCAGGCACTTCCGGGTTATTATACTGCTCTTTGATATGGCAACGGCAGCATTGATAGGCTATTACCTGCTCCGCAAAAACATGAACCCTTTTGTGGTCGTGTTTCTCGCCATCAGTCCCGTCTTCCTTTACAATACCTATAACTGGGGACAGGTTGATGTAATACCTTCCCTGTTTATGCTGGCAGCCTTTATTTGCGTGTTTTATAAAAAACCGGTGCTGGCCTGCATAATGATTCTTATATCCCTTAACACCAAGCTGCAGGCAATAGCCGTCCTGCCGGTTTTCGGACTCATTATGTTGCCCGAAGTCTTCAAGCGTCCCTCCCTCCTCTGGAAGATACCGCTCGCTATGGTCTGTACAGAGATACTGATCATCATGCCCTTTCTGCTCGCCGGACAGGCCAGTAGAATATGGCAGGTCAATTTGGACTCCGTTGGATATTTTCCCAGAATTTCCATGAATGCCTTTAACATCTGGACTCTCATTACTGATCTTAACCCCGACGACCTCATGCAAAGCAATGACAGCCAAATAGTACACGGACTATCATACAAAACATGGGGAACGATCATGTATCTGGCCTCTGTAGTCTTGGCTATTATACCGGTAGCGGCAACAGTCTTCAAAGATATCAGATACAGGCGCCCATTAAAGGAAAGAAGCGAAGAGCTTTATCTTCTGGCAGCAAGCGCCGCGCTGATCTCGTTTTTCTATTTCAACACCCAGATGCACGAGCGCTACACCCATCCGGCGATGCCGTTTTTAGCCCTGCTTGCACTCTGGCGCAAGGAGTATGTCGCCTTCATTTGCTTCTCCATCGCATATTTCCTGAATATGGAAAACGTCCTGAAAGCCATAGGTTTTGCCAATTACAGAATGGCTTATCTGCATTATCAGACCGCAGCCGTACTCTTCGGACTATTACTAATATACCTGCTGTTCCGCATGTACACCATCGCCTTCCGCTCTGAGCCCAACAGTACGTCCAAGCCTGTGGAATCAGTAGTGGTATAGAGCATGTTATATTCGTGGACAGGCTCCTATAAGCTATCTGATATCGAAAACAGCTGACAAAAAAGATGGGGACTCCCTTACCGACCTTGGTAATTTCCGCCATATCCAAGACCCACAGGGCAACTTCAGTGCTTATATTTGCACCGAATACCTATAATCAGAGCATAGTTTGTCATTAATAAAATCAGTTTCCGGTATCAGAGGTACCATCGGAGGGAAAGCCGGAGAGGCACTGACACCCCGCGATATCGTCGAGATCACGACTGCCTATGCTGAATGGGTCAAGCAGAACAGCGAATATCATAAGGTCGTCATCGGAAGAGATGCCCGTATTAGTGGAGAAATGGTCAAGAACCTCGTCATCGCAACCCTTCAGGCCTGCGCCATTGACGTCATTGACCTTGACCTGTCTACTACTCCAACCGTCGAAGTAGCCGTGCCCCTCGAGCAGGCCGGCGGCGGAATTATCATCACCGCTTCCCACAATCCCAAACAGTGGAATGCGCTCAAGCTCCTCAACAGCGCCGGAGAATTTCTTTCTGCGGAAGCCGGAGCCGAAGTGCTCCGCATAGCCGATGCCGGCAATACGGAGTATGCAAAAGTCGAGAACCTCGGAACCCTGACCCGCATTGATGACTATATAGATCGGCATATTGAGCTGATCCTCAGGCTTCCGCTGGTCAACAGAGAAGCTATCGCTGCCCAGGAATACAAGATCGTCCTGGATAGTGTAAACTCCACCGGAAATATCGCCGTTCCAAAGCTCCTGAAAGCCCTCGGAATTACCGAGATCGTTCAGATATTCGAGACCGTTGACGGACAGTTCGGTCATAATCCCGAGCCGCTGCCTGAAAATCTGTCCACCCTCTCCCGCGAAGTCACCTACCACAAAGCTGACATAGGCATCGCCGTCGATCCGGACGTCGATCGCCTCGCCCTCGTCTGCGAGGATGGCAGCTTCTTCGGAGAAGAATATACCCTCGTCGCCGTAGCTGATTATGTCCTTCAGCATACCCCAAGCGATACCGTATCTAACCTTTCTTCCTCACGTGCCTTGCAGGACGTATCGGAAAAGCACGGAAGAAAGCGCCATACCTCTGCCGTCGGGGAAGTCCACGTCGTAACCCGTATGCGCGAAGCTTCCGCACTCATCGGCGGAGAAGGAAACGGTGGCATCATTTATCCTGAACTACACTACGGACGGGATGCCCTCGTCGGGATTGCCCTCTTCCTCAGCCATATTGCCACCCAGAGCAAGAGCATGACCCAGCTTCGCGGAATGTATCCCAACTACCACATTTCCAAGAACAAAATCCAGCTCGATGAAAACATGGATCTCAATGCCGTCATGGCAATGGTCGCCGAAAAATACAAGTCCCAGCCCATGAACCACGAGGACGGTATCCGTATCGAGTTTGACCGCGACTGGATCCACCTCCGCCGCTCCAATACCGAGCCTATTATCCGCATATACTCCGAGTCTCCCAGCCAGACAACCGCCGAAAAGCTCGCCGAGAAGCTCATGCAGGATATCCGCAACTTCATCAAGAAGTAGTAATTTTGATACGACAGGTATAAGCCATTTAGGCTCTCTCCTGCATCATATCAATGAACCGGATCTTTTTTGACAATGCCGCTACCACGCCGCTTGAGCCACGCGTAGCCGAAGCCATGTACAACGTTATGCAACACGTACACGGAAATCCCTCCTCCATACATTCCGAAGGAAGAGAAGCCCGCACGCTCATCGAAAAAGCCCGGAAAACCATCGCTAAGCTCATGGGCGTAGCTCCGGGAGAGATATTCTTCACCTCCGGAGGAACCGAAGCCGATAATATGGCGCTCCGCTGTCTCGTCCGCGATCACAAGATCATACGGATCATCACCTCTCCCATTGAGCACCACGCCATTCTGCACACCGCCGAAGGTCTTCAGGACGAAGGAATTGAGCTAAAGCTCCTCCCTATAGATGCCGATGGGCACGTAGATATGGCGCAGCTCGAAGAACTCCTGCAATCCGCACCAGAGAGCAAAACCCTCGTTTCCCTCATGCACGCCAATAACGAGCTGGGAAACCTCCTCGATCTTGACCTCACCGGAGCCTTGTGCAAAAAGTACGGCGCATTTTTCCACTCCGATACCGTCCAGACCGTCGGACATCTGCCCCTCGATCTAAAAAAATCACAGCTCGATTTTACCGCCGCATCAGCCCATAAATTCAACGGACCCAAAGGCATAGGATTTATATACATTAGCTCCGCCACCAAAATCAAACCTTTCATCTCCGGAGGTGCCCAGGAACGCAATATGCGCGGCGGCACGGAAAATATCTATGGCATCATCGGATTAGCCAAAGCCCTCGAAATCGCCTGCGAAGAAATGACAGCGCAGGCCGTTCATATTCAGGACCTCAAATCCTATATGATTGCACAGCTCCGCGAAAGCTTCCCGGGCGTCCATTTCAACGGAGATGCCGAGGGACGCAGTCTCTATACGGTCCTCAACGTCTGCTTT
>JBBRLW010000187.1:0-5075 GCA_038231115.1 Bacteroidia bacterium | reverse complement strand
GATAATACAATCCGAGGGTCAGGAAAGTCAGGATCGCGTTCACAATCCGGATCCCGAATAAGCTCGCCCCATCGCCATTAAAGCTCAGGCGATATTCGCTCATCTGTGCAGATGCCTGTTTTTCAAAGTTTTCCTGTTCCATATCCGGCGAAATTAACGATTTATCCGCAAACTATCACGCATACCCTCAGGTCATAAATGCATTCAATACCAAGCCCCTATGCACCGACTATTACACGCGCGTTGACGTCTACGCGCCGACCCCATACGCGCCGACCTTTACGCGCTCGACGGGATTTGTAATCCCGTCGCCACCCAAACTCAGGGATTTATAATCCCGTCGCCCTTTCCTTCCACGCGCTCGCGCGAAGTGTTCCGTAGGGACACTCGTGTGTACCAAATATAGGCTTCTACAGACTGCTGACCCGCAAATTCTCGTCCTGCGGGCACCCACGAACCCCTATACGCGCCGACCCCTACTACGTGCCGACCTTTACGCGCTCGACGGGATTTGTAATCCCGTCGCCCTTTCCTTCCACGCGCTCGCGCGAAGTATTCCGTAGGGACACTCGTGTGTACCAAATGTAGGCTTCTCCAGACTGCCGTCTCTATACTGCGTCTATTTGCGGCTCTGTTTGCGGGTCAGCAGTCTGGAGAAGCTGTTATTTCATACACACGAGTGTCCTTTGCTTGAAGGCAAAGAACACTGCGCGCGAGCGCGTGGATGGCCTACAAGGCATTATAAATCCCTATGCTACCCGGCGACGGCATCATAAATCCCGCCGAGCGCACAATCGTAGGCATAAGACCAGCGTCGAATCATGCAGGACGGTAGGGATAGCCCTGGTGGCTACCTGCACCACAATGTTTTTTAGATCGACAGTCATAGAAACCCGTCCCCGCCATGAACTCTTCCCTGAATCCCTAACTTTGCAGATACTATGCACGACAATACCGAGCAAAAGATGATGAGCGCATCTGAGATACGGACAACGTTTCTCGAGTTTTTCCGCCAGAAAAGACATCAGATTGTCCCCTCGGCGCCGATTGTGGTCAAGGATGATCCGACGCTGATGTTCACCAATGCGGGAATGAATCAGTTCAAGGACTATTTCCTCGGCAACCGTCAGCCGGAAGTCAGGCGCGTAGCCGATACGCAGAAATGCCTCAGAGTCAGTGGAAAGCATAATGACCTCGAGGAAGTAGGCATCGATACCTATCACCATACGATGTTCGAGATGCTCGGCAACTGGTCCTTCGGAGATTATTTCAAGGAAGAAGCCATCAGCTGGGCCTGGGAACTGTTGACCGACTATTACAAGCTCCCCAAGGACAAGCTCTATGCGACCGTCTTTGAGGGAGATCCTGCCGAAGGCCTCGAGCCGGATGAGGAAGCGCGTGCCATCTGGCGCCGGTTTCTGCCGGATAGCCAGATCCTCAACGGCAATAAAAAGGACAATTTCTGGGAAATGGGCGATACCGGTCCCTGCGGACCCTGCTCGGAAATACATATTGATGTACGTCCCGAGGAAGACATCGCAGCCCTCAGCGGACGGGATCTGGTCAATGCCGGCCATCCGGAAGTCATCGAGATCTGGAACAACGTATTTATCCAGTATAACCGCAAGGCCGATAGCTCTCTGGAGCAGCTTCCGGCGCGACACGTCGATACAGGGATGGGATTCGAGCGCCTGACGCGGGTCATCCAGAAGAAAAGATCCAACTATGACTCGGATATCTTCGCGCCGCTCATCAGCCGGATGGAACAGATCAGCGGAAAAAAATACGGCATCACAGAGGAAACCGACATCGCTTTCCGCGTCATAGCCGACCATATCCGCGCCATTACTTTCACCATCGCAGACGGACAGTTGCCCGCGGCGACCGGTGCAGGCTATGTTATACGGAGGATCCTCCGCCGTGCCCTCCGCTACGGAAATAAATACCTCGGCCTCACCGAGCCAGCAATCTATAAGCTCGTGGATGTCCTCGCCGATCAGTTTACGGGCGTATTTCCGGAAGTATTGGCACAGAAGGACTTTATCAAACGCATAGTGCAGGAGGAAGAGAATGCTTTTCTGCGGACATTAGCCAATGGGACGCGTCTGTTTGAGCTGCATGTCAGTAGCAAAAAAGATAACACGATATTATCCGGAGATTTTGTCTTTGAGCTATACGATACCTACGGATTCCCGCTGGATCTCACACAGCTGATGGCCTCCGAGCGGGGTCTGACGGTTGATGAAGCCGGATTTTCCCATAACCTCGCCGAGCAGCGCAAGCGCTCCCGCGGAGACGCAGCCAAACGGGAGGGCGACTGGATCATCGTCAAAGACTCCAAAGAGCGGACACAGTTCCTCGGCTATGATATGCTGGCTGCCGAGGTACATATCCTCCGCTACCGCGAGGTAGAGCAGAAGGACGTCCTGAGCTATCATCTGGTGCTGGACAAAACGCCTTTCTATCCGGAGGGCGGCGGACAGGTCGGTGACACCGGCGTACTTTTTTCTGTTAACGATGCCGTTCATATCAGCCATACCTTCCGGGAAAATGACCTGATTATCCATGTAGCCGATGCCCTGCCCGAGCTTCCGGAAAAGGCCTTTCAGGCGCAGGTAGATACCGAAAAGCGTCTGTTAACAGAGAATAATCACTCGGCTACGCACCTGCTCCATGCCGCGCTGCGTCAGGTATTGGGAACCCACGTCGCCCAGCGCGGATCATTGGTCAACGGAGAAGCACTGCGCTTTGATTTTTCGCACTTCGCCAAAATGACCGGCGAAGAAATTGCGGAAGTAGAGCGGATTGTCAACGAGCGTATCCGCGAGAATATCCCCTTGACCGAAGCGCGCTCCATTCCCTACAAAGAGGCGATAGAGAGCGGCGCAATGGCCTTATTCGGTGAAAAGTATGGCGACCAGGTCCGGATGATTACCTTCGATCCGCGCTACTCCGTCGAGCTGTGCGGCGGAACACACGTCCCGAATACAGGCCGCCTGGGACTCTTCAAAATCACCTCTGAGCAGGCCATTGCGGCAGGTGTCCGGCGCATTGAAGCCATGACGGCTTCGGGGGCGCTCGATTATATCGATACACGTCTGAAGACCCTCGCAGCCCTCAGCGATGCGCTTAAAGCCCCACGCGACATCCTGGCCGCCGTTGAAAAGCTCCGTGACGAGAACCGCGAGCTGGCCAAAGAGATCGAGTCTGCCCGCCGTCAGCTTGCGGCCACGCAGGCCGAGCGCTATCTCAGCGCCGTAGAAACAGACTCCAATGGCATTCCGATGCTGATTGCCAACATCCCGCTCGATAACATAGCCGACTTCAAGACCATCGCCGAAGTACTACGCAGCCGTTTGCCGGAAGGTATCCTGCTGATCGGCTCCGGCAAGGGCGACAAAGCCTCCGTTGCTATGTCCGTACCCCCGCGGGTACAGACGCAGTACGGACTCAAAGCCGGCGAGGTCATCAAATCCATTGCCGGACTCATCGGCGGCGGCGGCGGCGGACAGCCCGGCTTCGCCATGGCCGGCGGCTCCAAAGGCGGCGAAGTAGACAAAGCCCTGGCAGAAGGCCGGAAGATGATAGAAGAAAGAATAAAGGGGTAAGGTATATAATTGAAAATATTAGCTGAAATAAGATGAGACTCCGTGACAATCAGTATATCTTATCATCCAAAAAGCGTGGATATATGTCTGTCAAGTGCGTTAGTAAGACATTGAGGCGCGTCCTACGGAAAGTATCATTCGCAAAAGCCTGGCGCTGCTGGATTGTGAGTTATATTCTAAATGAATGCCCACCACCCAACCAAACAGCCGCGACATATCCATAGCTCATAATTCCATCAGATCAAGTGTATCTTCGTAGCGCATGAGAGGTCAGGGAAAAATAATGCGTAGTCTATCGGCCAGATGGATAACAGGAGTATGTCTGCTACTGACGTTCTTAGTGGCCTGCTCCCCCAAATGGACTAAAACTGAAAAGGGACAGCCTGTCAAGGAGTCTTATAGGCTTAAGGATAAGTATATTAATACCACCAATATAGTAGATACAAATGCTGTTTATATAACTTCGGAAAAATACTTCTGGGTTCCTGAATCTAACAACGGATTGAATATGCTTTTTGGCGGAAACAATGAAGAAAGTGACGATAAAACATTTCCTATGTATACTCCAATGAGATTCTTCGGTAATGGAGTATGTTTGCGCATGATTCGACAAAAGGAAGTATTTACCGATAAAGAATTAAACATAAATGACAGAGATCAATGGTAGAGTAGGTATCGAAAGGAGCAATCTAAACAAATAAAAAAAGATGATGAAAAAACTGAATATTCTCTTGTTAAGCCTTTTATGTTATTCTTGCATAAATAATAACCCCTTTTATATTGATATAAATTCTCAAACAATAGTTTCAGAAAACCAGTCACCTATAGAAAGAGTCGAAATTAATAATTTAGACACATTTCAATGTTTCACAGTAGAAAGGAACCGAAAGTACAAAGGAGAATATAACTCCAATAGGATTTCATTAAAAAACATTCCGCCATGGTTTAATATTTTTACTGGATGGAAGCACGAAAAGATTAATAATAAATATTTTAAACTTCTGCCTAATTCTAATTATTCTGTAGAAAGACACGGAAACAATGATGCTGCTCCTATTGAAATTAAGTTCAGAACAGATAGTATGAGCAATATAATTAATAATCCTAACTAATTTATATGCTGTAATGCAGACAATCCACCCTATAAACATCCTCACACATTCCGATCCCTGACGCAGGGCGCTATTAGCTCAGCCAGTCGATTGCGCTATAATTGATGGCTCAGATGTATCTTCGTAGCGCATGAGAGGTCAGGAGATAGATATGAGGTCTGAGAGGTCAGGTCCTGTAACACCGAGAGGCGGGTCATGCTGTGGACTGTCAACAGTGAGTACTCAGAAGGCAGATCGTGTTGGGTCAGGTAATGCGCTTCCCTATATTTCTTATAACTATTAATGGCAATGGATAACTTAGACATCTTAAAAAAATATTTACTCGGTTTAGCTGAAACGTTGCTGTCTGATTCTG
>JBBRLW010000186.1:0-5103 GCA_038231115.1 Bacteroidia bacterium | reverse complement strand
GGAGCGGTATAAGTGTCCGGAAAAGAAGATGTAATTCCTTTCCGGACGCTTCAAATTTAACGCATAAGCATGGAAAAGCCCTGATACCTCTTTACAGATGCATCAGGGCTTTACAATCTGTTGACAGGCTCTTAGTTGTTGGAGTGCAGCGCTACATTATTGCCTTCCGTGTCTAAGAAGATAGCAATATGGCCCGCATTCCCGATTTGTGTCTTAGGCATCAGAACCTTGCCACCGGCAGCTTCCACACGTCCCAGCGCATGATTCAGGTCCGGATTTCCGTTGAAATAAATGCGGGAACCTGTAGCTGAAGGGGTGTTATTAGGACCTACTGCAATAGCACCTGACGATCCATCCTGCGGAAAATAGGCCATTTGAGTACCATTCATTTCCTGCACTTCCATTTTGATGTCAAGCACCTGCTCGTAAAAGTTCTTTGCGCGGTTTAAATCCGTTGCTGATACCTCAAACCAGTTGAGTGCATTTGTTTTTGCTTCCATTTCTGTAGTATTATATGTTGATTCAAAGCTATGCATGCAAAATCTATAAGCTGCATGGCATTTATGCCAATGAGCAATGGTATTTTTGACAAAATTATCAACGATGAGAGTAGCTATACCTGTCTGCAAAGGAACTGTTTCCGCCTCAGCCATAGGCATTATGGACATGCTGAACTATACTCAGGTGTTCTGGAATTTTCTGCATCCCGATAAGCCTTCCGAACCTCTGTTCCAGGCGGAGCTTGTTTCCATGGAGACAGAAAAAATCATTGATAATCATGGATTTATCTTCCATTGTAATTATACCCTCGAGGATATAGGTGACGTAGATATGGTGATCATTCCGGCCATGCTCGGAGATATGGCCACGCTGATCCATCAGCATCAGGGATTTGTATCCTGGATCATCGAGAAATATGAGGCAGGTGCGTATCTGGCTTCCAACTGTACCGGATCGTATTTTATTGCCTCCACAGGACTATTGGACGGTAAAGAGGCCACAACTTCCTGGTTTGTAGCCCGGGACTTTCAGAAGATGTTTCCTGCCATATCCCTACGGGACGAGCGCATCATCGTGGATACAGGCCAAATCATCACCGGAGGCACTACCTTTTCCTATACCAATCTATGTATCTACCTGATAGAGCGCTTTTTCGGGTCAGAACTCGGAAACTACTGCGCCAAGATGTTCCTCATTGAAAAGGGACAGCATAGCCAGACCCGCTTTATGATTTTCAGCGGACAGCGCCGGCATGGAGACCTCCGCGTCCTTGAAATTCAGGACTATATAGAATCGAATGTGACGCTGAAGTTTCGCACCTCGGAGCTTGCCGCACAATTCCTGCTCAGCGAGCGGAATTTTATCCGCCGCTTCGAAGCCGCGACGGGCAATCTGCCGACGGAATATATCCAGCGTGTCAAGATCGAATACGCCAAGAAGAAGATGGAAGAAAGCGCCGCTTCCGTCAAGGAAATATGCTTTGAGACGGGCTATGAGGATATGGATCACTTCCGCAAAATTTTCCGGCGCCATACCGGCACCACACCGAGCCAGTACCGCCAGATGTTCCGCTTTCCCAAAACGATGATGAGCGCCGCCTGATATGGTTATGAAATGGAATATGGGATTGAATAAGTAAGCAGCCGTTCATGGATACTTTACAAGATGATCTTAAAGAATATAAACAACGGATAACACCTCCGGATCTCAAAAATTCGTACTTTATGCCTTATTGGCACTGATAGCAATAGGTCTGATTTTCTGCAAAACAAGAAAAGAAGAGCCTCAGGGCGTTCTTGAGCAGATGCATGGTTTTGTCGCATTAGGAAAAGAGGAAGATGACACAGTAGTTCTGGGCTCAAGAAGAGTCAGATACATCCCTGCGCCTCAATCAGGGATAAACATTCCCGACACTCAGATGCTGCGTATGTATGTGTATGGAAAGTATAAAGAGATAACCAGCGGGAAGTACGCCATAAATGACTCGGATAAGCTGGCCTATTATAGCGCTTCCTGGACAATGCTGGGTGACTGGCGGCGAGGGGCAAGTTCATTGCCACTATACCAAAATATGAGGTTCATCAAAATGGCTTATAATGATGGGTACTATTTATCCTGTGCGGATAAACCGGAAGACTGGATAAAGACAGGCATAAATCAGAATATGATTTATGCGATACTGCTCAACCATACCTTTGCGGATTCCACACGTGCTGGATCTAGACTTTTTAAAGACATTGATAGCTCTAAATTGATCAAAAGCGTTCTGCTTTCTTTCTACACTGCACCTTACTATTTATATGATTCTAAAATATTGCGTATCCCCATAAGTTATTTGCAAAAGAAATATCCTTTTTGGCTTGATTTGTATATCGATACGTTAGCAGAGAATTTGAATTTTCACGATAGCATTGCTTATAAAGTGAACGCAAATAGCATTAAAAAAGTATTTCCTTCATTCAACACTGACAGTTTCTATGAAAGCTATGAAAGTGAATTCATACAAAGACGCCAAGGCTGGTATTATAAATATCCAGGTGAATAGTGCTTTGGGTCATATCTCCCATTATCGTTCACACAATCAGCTCAGGTACTGACCTTTCCGTGAAATATGCTATCTTTGACCCATACATCCATCAGCATGAGACCGAACTTGATACGACATAACAGCTACTCCGTAAGTGCGGATAATAGGTTGCATAGCAGATCGGACTGCAAAACATGCAACTTCTACTAAATGATGATTAAAAGGAACAAACAAATCATTTTAGTTATATTGATTTTCTTAATATGGACTACTTTGACTATAAATTATGATAATTATGTGCTAAGAAATGGAGGCAGGGAATATGTTTGCAAAATCGCGAAAATTGAAAATGTTAGGGCTTGCTATGCATATACAATAATATATTATATGAAAGATAAGAGATATTTAACGCCTGGTGGGAGTATTTGCGTAATTGATGGTCTATTTACTGTTAATATTACAAAATACTGATAAATCCTAAACACCCTGATGGTCCCTGGCATTTGATTAGTAGAAGATCGCTCTCAGATTCCATTGTCAATAGCCTTGACTTATTTGATTGGGAGCTAAAACCCCAGTATCCATACCTTCACATCAAGTCATACTATAAGGTATCCTGTTACGGGTAAGGCAAATCGGCATAGTAGTTGACAACAGCCTAAACGATTTAAGAATCTGAGGTCTTGATTAAGGTATCGGTTAAAATATTGCTGTTGATGTTCCTGCTCGTGTTGGGCAAGTACAGCAATTCGTATGGCCATACTGCTCTTGAGTCGCTGACTTTTAGCAGCGGCAGCAATCAGACTTTCGTCCAGACGGCTCCTGCAAAGAGCACTGAGACCCTCAAGGCCACCGAAATTGATGATGAGGATATTGATGACCTCATCGCGCCGGAAGTCCTTTATAACTTTCCTGCGTTTAAAGTCCGGAGCTATGGCATTGCCGGAAAGCGGGATATATCTTCTATGGCCTCCTCAAAGGCTATTTCGTGTACTTCCACACCGAAGTATATTATCAACAGGGTCATCCGAACCTGATCCCATTACAGGGTCCTGGAGCATCGCCAGATGCCTGATTTGTTTATACATATCGTATTGACCCGCAAAAGGATGAACGCTGATATCCTCTATTTAGCCTGCCAATCATTTTCATTGCATGACCTGATAGCAGCTCTATCAACCTATCGGGAATCCCGACACTAATTCACGCTGTAAAGCTCTCCCGAGGAGTTTTTATAGCGCTAAGCCTTATTTTTAACGAATTTCAACCTCACCAGCATCACTTCTAAACTCTATAATTCCGTATTTACGATGAAACGATTTCTCCTTATTCTGGGCTGTGCTGCCCTGTTTGTCCATACCGGTTGCGTGAAGCACCAGGAAGCCAAAGAAGCCGAGTCTCCCTATCCTGTCACCAGTCCATTGGTTATGGATACGGCGATCACCAAGAAATATGTGTGTCAGATCCACTCTATCAGTCATATTGAGCTGAGAGCGCAGGAAAAGGGCTATCTCCAGAACATCTATGTAGATGAAGGCCAGACGGTAAAGAAGGGACAACTCTTGTTCCGGATTATGCCGAAGATCTATGAAGCGGAGCTGCTGAAAGCACAGGCGGAAACCAAAATCACCGAGGTGGAGTTTCAGAATACCAAATCGCTGGCGGACAAGAATGTCGTTTCCCAGAATGAGCTGACGATGTCGCAGGCGAAGCTGAACATGGCCAAAGCCGAGCAGGCTCTGGCACAGGCACATCTGGATTTTACCGAGATCCGTGCACCCTTCGATGGCATCATCGACCGCTTCCGGGTACGGCTGGGCAGCTTGGTCAATGAGGGCGATCTTCTCACTACCTTATCGGATAACAGCAAGATGTGGGTCTATTTCAATGTATCGGAGTCAGAGTACCTCGACTACAAAGTGCGGATCATTAATAATCAGCCGATGAAAGTAGGACTGCTGATGGCTAATAATCAGGAGTTTGAGTATCCTGGTGTTGTAGAGACGATCGAGGCAGACTTTGATAACGAGACGGGTAACGTCCCTTTTCGGGCGACCTTCTCCAATCCGAAGGCGCTTTTACGTCATGGCGAGACCGGAAACATACTGGTCTATGTACCTGTCAAACATGGACTGGTAATTCCTCAGAAAGCGACGTTTGAAATCATGGACAAGCGCTACGTCTTCACGGTCGATAAGAACAGCCGCGTAAAGCTGAAGGAGATCACAGTAGAGGCGGAAATGCCTGATCTGTATGTGGTAAGCTCGGGGATATCCAAAAGCGACAAAATTATTATCGAAGGCCTGCGGAAGGTCAAGGAAGATGACCGCGTTTCCTATGAGTATCAGGATCCCCGCTTTGTAATGTCTCACCAGAGAGTACACGCCGAATAACTAATCCCATAACTGGAAAATCAGGTAAATGTTCAGTAAATTTCTACAGAGGCCGGTTCTGGCCATCGTATTATCTATAGTTATCGTGTTTATGGGAATCATGGCTATTACAAGCCTGCCCGTATCACAGTTCCCGTCCATTGCGCCGCCGATGGTCGTAGTGAGTATTGCCTATCCGGGAGC
>JBBRLW010000185.1:0-5127 GCA_038231115.1 Bacteroidia bacterium | reverse complement strand
GCTACTAAAAGTTTGGCCTGTTATAATTATATGATCTGAGTCATCCAGAGCCACGGCATGTGCAACATCCTGACCTTCACCGCCGAAATAAGTAGCCCAGATCAGGCTGGAACCATTCCTCGAAAATTTCGCTATATACGCATCTTCCGATCCCCCTCTGTGAACACTCTGATACGCTCCTGTAGTAGCCACACCAGAGGTGCTTTGTGCATATCCGGTGATAATGACATTGCCCGCTTTATCAGCGCTAATACTTTTCCCTTCATCCTGATAATCACCTCCATAATACGTACCCCACTTGCGAAGTCCGGCATTGGAGAATGCAGCCACGAAAGCATCCGTGGCGGAACCTTTAATACTGGTATGATAGGCTCCCTGGGTAGCTATCCCAGTATAGCTATAGGTATAACCTGTGATTAGAATATCGCCTGATTTGCCAATAGCCAGATCTGCTGTGAAATCGGTTTCTTCTCCGCCATAATACGTAGCCCAGCTACGTACCCCTGCCGGAGAAAATCTGGCGATGAAATTATCACAGCTGCCTCCTCCATAGCTTGTCTGATAGGCGCCCGAGCTGGTAATACCAGAGGTCGAAGCTGTACATCCACCAAGAATAGGGCTATTTGTAGAATCCACGCCGAGGCCAAAGCCTCTATCAGATGATATACCTCCATAATAGGTAGCCCAGAGAAGTACACCCGAGTTGGAGAATTTTGCGAGAAATGCATCATCATAACCTGATAAAGAAGACTGAAAGGCTCCCGAAGAGGCTATACCTGATTTACTCAACGTAGATCCAGCGATAAACACATTGCCTGATCCGTCTATGGCTATATCGTTTCCAATATCATCATCATTTCCTCCAAAATACGTAGCCCAGACTAAATTGGATCCGGAATTAGAAAGCTTTGACACAAAAACGTCCGGACGCCCTCCTGCGTTGGAGGTCTGATACGCACCCGAAGTAGCAATACCAGAAGTACTTGTGGAATTTCCGGTAGTGAATACATTACCTGATGCGTCCAGAGCAACGCTCGTCGCAAAGCTGTAGCCATGCTCTCCGAAATATGTCCCCCAGCTCAGGCTCGGATCTATCACAAGCGTTTTGGTCTCATCATATTTCGCAGAGAATGTCAGCTCATTTTCTTTCAATACATACCCCGCCTGAACCGCAGTGCCATTCTCCTGCAAAAAGGAGCGGGGAATAAACTCCGTTATCTCCCCCTCTGAGGTCTGGATATGCAGCTTACCTGACTCCAGGCGCATACCGCTCGCACCAGCGTATTTGATTTTCACATCCGATAGCTTTCCGCCCGGACGTACTACAATATCATACTCCAATGATCCTTCCTCCTTGGCCTGGAACACAATATCCACATTCGGATAGATGTTTTTATACGTCAGCTTTGCATAAGAATGGATATTTGTCGCACCTTTCTCACCTGTGATATGCGTGTAGTAATTGATATAAGATGACTCCGGAGATTCAGAAATGATTCGGGCATCCGCATTGGATCCCTCAAAGCTTACATCTACGCGGTGGATTTTATAGCTGATATCAGCCGGCTCTTTGAACTTGCCTTCAGGACGCTTGAACTTCGGATTTTCATCCGTTTTCGCCTTGGGATTGATGGTCTGAGAGACTACTTCATAGCTCAGTCCCTGCTGTTTCATAACGGCCTTGAATCCGGGGGCAGCGTAGATAAAGCGCACATCCGAGCGCTTATTTCCCTCGAGATCAGCAATTTGACCCCTATTCTCCGTAAAGCGCGAGGGCTGATGGGTAGCGTAATTTTCTACACCCAGGGGTGTAGATGCAAGATTTGCACCTCCGGCATATCCGGGCGCAATAGATGCAGTGCTTAATGCACCCATGAGCAAAGTTTTGACTATTTTTTTCATTTTGGCAGATTAATAATTGACAATATATCCTTTTTTATTTACAGAACAGTGTTCAGCAATTGGGAAATTTCATTAGGGTATATCATAGTTATGATACCTTCACATTATTCAAAGTCAACAATTTGCAAATCCAATCAGTGAAATTTATGAGATAGATATTCCCGATCCCTAACATCAGGATCAAAAAGTAAGATGACGGAGCAATTACACTGATTCCAAAAAAAAGCTCCCACAGATTTTAACCTGCAGGAGCTTCTATTTTTACGTAAAAGGATTAGAGCCTGTCTAAATTTTCCTGAGCATTAATTTTATATTAAACAGGTATATAAAACTCACCGCTGACTCGAAGTATGCTTCATAGTCTCTGACTAATCTTCATGACCAGTTCATAAATGAAAAGGTACGCTCTACAATCCACCTTTTAGGCTTCACTTCAAAGCCTTTCTGTGCTATTCCCTTCACTATCTCCAGAGTAATGCCCAGCCTTTTCTTGAGCTGGATCTGAAGCTTGCCCCTGTAGGCACTGTCAGCAATAACCCGCTTCAGATTGTGTCCTGACTGGTTCATTGTCAACAGTAAAGCGTATCCATCGCGGCTGTCATGCCGCTGGGCTTCACTCATCACCGCAGCCATCACGAAGCCGTTCTTGTCTACTACAATATGCCGCTTTCGGCCTTTAATTTTCTTGTAGCCATCGTAGCCCTTATCCCGCAGTCCCCACTCGGAATTCTTCACCGTCTGGGCGTCCAGAATAGCGAGTGAAGGCTGGGCTGCATCTCCTAATTCAACGCGACAGGCAGCGAGCAGAGAGGTATTGATGTGTTGAAAAAGCTGGGTACGGGTCCAGGTTCTAAAATAATAGTGAACGAGGCGAAAGGGCGGATATTCGTGGGGTAGCTGGCGCCACTGGCATCCGGTAGATAGTATGTAAATCAATGCATTAACAATATCGCGCAAAGGATATCTGCGTTTTCTTTGGTTGTTAATGAGTTTTTCGATAATTTGCCACTGGGAATCGGTTAGGTCAGTTGGATACATAATTTAGTCGTTAAGATTCAATTACTTAACCTGATTCCTTTTCTTAAAAGTTCATTATGCAATTTTAGATAGGGTCTAAGTAAATCATACTAATAATCTTGGCACCCATTCTAAATTTTGTACCATTCTAAATTTTGCACTTCTGTACGAAGTAGGAATTCTATTCCCACTAAATATCCGCCTGTTAAGTAGCTGACTATCAGATCATTTCTGTATCCTCCACTTTCGTAGAATTCCTGCTCAATAGAGATGACATAGTTGAAGAAATTACTACCAATGCGAAGAATATCCAATCGTTTGTCTTGAACTTTCAAATCTAGATCCTCAGGTATTTCGGAGCCATTGCCAGTAAAGCTATTCATTATCAATTCATAGTCATTACCTTGCCCAAACTTTCCTGTAATTGATTTATAGTCGAGGTCGCCTACAATTGATTTATAGTCGAATCCGCCTATAATTGATTTATAGGCGAGCTCGACTCCCATGCCAAAGGAAACCTCGAACTCATAAATGATTCTAAAGTCAATGCTTAGTATACTTCTTGTATCTGAAAAAGGCATCACATTGTCTGCTTTTTTTTGAAGGGCTACATTCCAACCAAGGTGTTCAAAATTAAAATATTCAGGCAGGTACCATGGAAACCTATATAATTTTTCTCCTTGAAGCATTGAAGTTTGTTCATCCTGGGAAGCAAACTCTAAAGCCAATCTGGGGATTTTTCTAAGAAGACTGTGGGTTTCCATGCGTTTAAATGTTTAAGTTTATTAATAATCTTTTTCCTACTGCTTATCAATTTCCAGAGTGTGGTAATTCCTGATATCTGCCTTTCCCGTTACTAACTCTGAAATGAAGGCAGTTCGGTACTCTTGGTGTAAGTCTATTTCCTTATTCATTCGCAAAACAGCGGAAGAAATCCTGTTCTCATTCGACCGAATGAAATTTTCCGTTTCAAATTGCTCAGTTATTGGCGGTAAAGATAGTAATAGGATTCACTTCTACAAGTAATTGCAGAAGTTTATTACAAGGAGTTGGAGGGATGGCTATTGCTTCAGTTGATGTAATAATAATGTTTGTACAGCAAGATTCAGTAATAAAGTAATGGAAAAGAAGGTTTCAGGAATTACTAGCCCTATGGCTTAATAACACAACAACAAAAAGCCCATCTGTAAACTCTTCGTTTACAGATGGGCTGCACTTTTTGCTTGTCGGGGTGGCAGGATTCGAACCTACGACCCTCTGGTCCCAAACCAGATGCGCTACCGGACTGCGCTACACCCCGAATGTCTTCCGGCTACTGAGTGCCGGTGCGGAAAGGGAGGGATTCGAACCCTCGGTACAGTTACCCGTACGACAGTTTAGCAAACTGTTACTTTCGGCCACTCAGTCACCTTTCCCTATTTGGGACAGCAAAACTACTGCTCATTATTGAATCGGCCAAAATTATTTTGCGCGGATACTATCTTTCTCGATAGCATATTGCCCGAGAGCCTTCCGACTATGCCAGCACCTTCTCGGCACCGTAGAAGGCTTCTTTCTGGGCCAGGACACGCTCGTCTTCGAGGTATTCGTCATACGTCATGTGCTTGTCAATGATGCCGTGAGGCGTCAGCTCAATAATGCGTGTGGCAGTGGTCTGCATAAAGGTATGGTCATGGGAAGTGAACAGCACGGTACCCTTGAAGTCGATCAGGGCATTATTCATCGATGTAATGGATTCAAGGTCAAGGTGATTGGTTGGCTCATCCAGCACGAGGGTATTCGCACCCTGCAGCATCATGCGGGAAGTCATGCATCGGACTTTTTCGCCTCCGGATAATACCGTACAGAGCTTGCGGGACTCTTCTCCGGTGAAGAGCATTTTGCCCAGAAAGCCACGGACAAACTCTTCGTCTTTCTCTTTGGAGTATTGTGCCAGCCAGTCAATGAGGCTGAGCTTTTCGGTGAAGTAGTCTGTATTATCATTCGGCAGATAGGCCTGTGAAGTCGTCACGCCCCATTTGAACTGTCCGGAAGTCTGTGTTTTTTCTCCGATGATGATCTGGAAGAAATTGGTGATCGCCAGAGGATTGCGGCTCAGCACGGCAACTTTATCGCCGCGGTTGAGGCTAAAGCTGATATGGCTGAACATCGTCTCTCCATCGGCATTTTTATAGCTGAGGTTCTCCATATTAAGGATCTGGTCTCCGG
>JBBRLW010000184.1:0-5134 GCA_038231115.1 Bacteroidia bacterium | reverse complement strand
GCTTCGGTTATACGGATCTCCGACGTGGATACTCGCTGCCATCGTTATTTTTAGATCTTGAGGGACAAGATTATTATCAGGACACGCATCAGGAAAATGATTCCATGTGGTTTAGCAGCACCGGACCAATAGGAATCGGAGTTGATGAAAACTCAGATAGAAATGTCAGCAGAAATTCGCCCGGATATTCCCAGGGACTTATTTTTTCAAAAATACCGGATGACTCGCTGATCAATATGTATCTCACGCATGACTTTTATCCTGTAGAGCTAAGTCAGATGTTATCGGAGATTCAGGTGCGGGAGAAAACTACTTCTGCTCTTCTTTTTGAACTGATCAAGCAACCACTAAAAGCACAGATAGTATTTTATGCACAGATAGTGGCCAGCTATTCCCGTGACTATTTCCCTTTTCTATGCACTCAGCTGAGAACATCCAATCTGATTGCACAGAGGAATACTTCGCGAATAATTCAGGAATTGATTAAGCTAAAGAAGCGTACAACAATTCCTGACTGTATAGTAAATAGCCGGAAATGGGTGCCCCAGGCATCAAGAAACGACCTGAATGAAGGCATAGCTACCATTGAAACGATGGAAGCATTCAATTTATTAGCACCATTGAGAATCAGTCCTATTGTTGAAGAGAGAAGGTCATTTGCCAAAGTTTTCCGGACAAATGCCCGACGGCTTGATTCCATTCAGCAGCTGTCATTTGCATTGGATCTCATTCAGGATAGCAGCTTATCTATCAGGGAACAGATGGTGCCTTATATGAAGAATCATCTTGACATGTTTAAAAACAAGATTATTCAAAAACTGAAGGTAGATAACCCTGCTACATCGAATTTTGAAATGATTCAGGTACTATTATCCAAGCCTCCCGCTACTGCTAATGAGTCAACAGATTATATCAGTGCATTGAGCGATCACAATAAATTTGACCCCTACATCTCTACAATAGTCGCAACCTGGCCTGACAATTCTCTTACCTCTTCTATCAAGGCTCACTATAAAAACTAATATCTCATGCATGACCTTCAGTCCCTAAACATTGAAAAAGTAATTGTACATCACGTTGGAAATCCTAAAAATGATGAGAAGCTGATTCTTTCCAGAAAACAGCTGATGCTGAGTTCTGGAAATTTCGAGAATGCGCTTAAAAAATTCTTCAGCTCTTCTTTTCGTGCCGAGGAAACTTTCCAATTCACGCATCCTACCGATCTTGCTCTCAATGAAATTTATCAGTACACACAGGCGATATTTAAAGATTCAGAACATTTCCTTCAGGCTTCCGAAGCCATTGCGAAACATCTCTTCGATATTACGGAGCATCCGGGTATCAAGTCCGGAGATGTTTTCATCGCCTACTTTACTGATGCCATTCTGGAAGATGAAATGACAGATGCTATCGGAATTTTTAAATCCGAAAACCTCTCGTCCTTTCTGAAGACTCATCAGGATGCCCATCAAATTAATGTAGAGCTGGACTCAGGCATTGAATTAGGCAAGGTTGACAAAGGTGCACTGATTTTCAACACCTATCAGGATTCAGGTCTGCGTGTTTTAGTGGTAGATAGTTCCTCAGGCTCTGGGAATAACGCGAAGTATTGGCTGGACGATTTTCTACAGTTGGAACCCGCCAGGGACAAAAGCTACGTCACCAATTCGTATCTCAATATGTGCAGGGAGTTCTCCCAGGAAATCGAAGAGAAAACGGATAGGGTTGAGAAGGCAAGCTTTCTGGCCAAATCATTTGATTACTTTTCAAAAAATGAACAGTTTGATTCCAATGAATTTGCCAACTCCGTCATAGATGATGATAATCTGCGCGATGATTTCAAAAGCTTCCGGGAGACTTTTGTTACGGATAATGATTTGCCTCAAGACATATCGCCAATAGTCAAAACTGTGGTAA
The DNA here is from genome assembly GCA_038231115.1 of Bacteroidia bacterium. GTDB lineage: Bacteria > Bacteroidota > Bacteroidia > CAILMK01 > CAILMK01 > JBBRLW01. The sequence continues at coordinate 3,217 of JBBRLW010000184.1, read as the reverse complement.
AGCAGCAGAAAAAGAAGTTTAATGAGGTCATTAAACTTGATGGCTCCATAGAGATTCGACTAAATGGATCATCCAATCTGATCAAAAAAGGATATGACGAATCCCGCGGGCAGAATTACTATCAGATATTTTTCGACGAGGAAAACTAATCCTCAGCTCATTAGCTTCAAAAGTATTTCATTCCTGTAGCGGAAAATTTCCTCGACTTTAGCTTTGACAAACAGATGATGGGGAATAAACTCTAAAAATCCTCCCGGGGATCGATATTGAAGATAATCCGTCATTTTAGTGCCATTTCCAACACTTTCAAAACGATGCTCATGAATCCAGGTGTTATAGGGACCCTTGAGCTGAGTATCTTCAAACACAAAGGGCGGATCCCATTTGGTTATCTTGGTTTTCCATTTGAAAGGGATGCCTGTCAGCTTCAATTGATAATCAATTAAAGTACCTACTTTCATAGTGATAGGCAAGGGAGTAATAATTTTAAAGTAAAGCTCCGGCGGAGTGAGCTTGTTTAGATTTTCAGCTTTGCTAAAAAAATCAAAGACCTCTTCGATAGGTTTATGAATAATTGTCTCGACAGTAAGAGAATGCATTTTACTCTTTATCGGGCTTCAAACTTGGATGCCAGCGATGAAATAATCCCTGACACTTTGTTCGAACCGGATAGAATCCAGCTTTCCAAAACCTGAGCCATATATCCCAATCTTCGCCTCCCCAGGTGATATAATTTTCATCAAAACCACCGATCTCATCAAATTGCTTGCGCGAGCTTGCAAACATTCCTTTTCCCACCGGATGCCAGTGGCCATGTTCCGGAGCTATTCGTGCAGCTTTATCCTTATCCAGCCAGAAACATATTGGAAACCAGACTGTTTTCCGACTAACAAACCGATTGATCTCTTGAACAAGGTCTTTAGGGAGTAGCATATCAGCATCGCATGCAAAGATGAGCGGATGAGTTGATTGCCTTATTGCCTGATTAAAGGATGAACTGCGTGTAAATTCTTCATGTGAATAGGTCAATTTCAATTTTCCTTTCCAATTTTGATCAAGTGCAGCCTCAAAACGAGTAAAGTCCTCTGACCCGCAGTCATAAATGGAAAGCTCAACCAATTCTGAATGATCCATTTCTATCACGCTGCTCAGTACAGAGTTGAGATAGTTCTCAGACCGATTTTTAATACCCGTGCAGATACTTACTGGCTGAAGAGATGATCTGTCAGCCAGTTTGGCAAGAAAATATAAATTTCCGGCGATTTCTGTTCCCCAGCTCGATACCCATCCTATTTTTCTCTGATGGCTTTTGAAAATATACCAGGCAATCCGTTTAAAAGCAAGCGGAATATATTGTTTCAAAATGTTGAAAATAATCAAAAGCTGAGTTTTAGCCCAGCCTTTGATTTATCTTTAATGGAGTAGTTGGAAGGTGCCGTTGAATCTCATTACACTTTCCTCAAATCCGTAGATTGTAATCTGATAGATATATACACCCATCTCTACCAGAGAATTATTGAATGTACCATCCCATGGCTTTCCTTCCTGAGTCATATATACCAGTTCTCCCCAACGATCATATATTTTCATATCATATCTGTTGAAGTAAGTACCCACAGGTCCAAACTTGTCATTGAGACCGTACGACATACCCGGAGTAAATGCATTTGGCATATAAGCTATCGGAGCCTGAACCAGGCAGACTTTCATGGATTTAGACGTCGCTTTATATCCGTTCCGCTCAATTGCTTCAATCTGATAACAATGATCTTTCACAAAGTTCGTCAGGTTCTCATCAAGATAGGAATGCTCATTTCCAGGCAGGGTTGCAATCAAAATCCAGTCTCCACTATCTTCTTTTTTATAGACGTTATATGTCTCGACTCCTTGTCCCCAATGAGCGTAGTCATTCCAGGATATGGCATGAGTCAGATGATCTGCTTTTCCTATCGGAACCATAATACATCCCTCATTGCTGGAAGGGCTTGCGTTATTGCAGAAATCCACTACTCTGAGGCTGTAGCACATCTGCGATCCATCTACTCCTGTACTATCGGTGTAGGTAGTATCAGATGAGCTGGCAGACTGATAAATCTGCTCATATACTCCGTAAGGCTGTTTTTTGCGATACAGGACATAAAAGGCAGCGTCGAAATTGCTTGACTTTCTCCAGTCTATGCGCACTTTCCTGTTCGGTTCTGTTACGGTGGCCGTAATCAGATGAACCGGACGAGGTGGCTTATTATCCACTGCTATGGTACTATCTCTATTGGATACGGAAGCATAGGTACCATCGCTAAACACGGCCTTTACCTGATAGGTATAGAATCTCTTGCAGATAATGTTGGTATCAATGAAGCTCGAAGCAGTTTCTCCGATAACCGGATTTACAGATAAGAGCAAAGTATCATTTTTGAATATATCGTATCGGGTAATTATTGCACCGGAATAGTACTGGAAAGTCAGATCGATTTCCTGATTTCCTGGAAGTGCGGTAAGTTGGATAGTCTTGTGAATATCATTGGTATTGATATTCATATTCCCACAGCTATCTACATCAGCTATACGATAGTAGTACTCTTTGCGGTAGGTATTCAAAAACTGATCAGTGATAAACGAATCTGTTGAGGCTACATATCCTACAGAGCTAAATGATGTGCCATCCAGACTTCTATAAAGAACATATTTGGCTACATCACGTGATTTAGAGCGCGAAAAGCTTACGGTGACTTTGCCTGAATTTAATCCCGTCGTTGTTACAGTCGCTGATTTGATTATAGCCACCTCAGGCTTATCGTTCTCAAAGGCGGTAGAGGTATCAGTATTGGAATACGCAAAATTCGACGTGCTATTTTCAAATCCGGTGATTCTGTACTGATATAAGATATGGCAATGCACATTGCTGTCCTCAAAGCTGTTGATTGAAGAAGCAAAATCTCCCAGATTGAGCCAGGGGCCGCTACCGACTCTCCGCTCAAGACGGTATGTCCAGTTTTTCCATCCGATGTAATTGCTCCAGCTGACTTTATTCTTCGCGTTTTGTGCCTGTGAGGACATAAATATAACGGTGTGTGTATCAGATGGTATGCCCGAGTTTCCGCATGAATCAAATGTTACGATATAATATGAGTAGATATTGGATTTAGTATCCACTTTATTATCCGTGTAAGTAATATCAGATTTGGTAGTGTCTGCAACGGTCTTAATCTGAACAAAT
>JBBRLW010000183.1:0-5153 GCA_038231115.1 Bacteroidia bacterium | reverse complement strand
GATGGATCACGCCCGAGCTTAAGAGCCTTGTCTAAGCTTTTCAGGATTGGGTAATAAATCCATGATCTGCCAGAGTAATATGAGAAAAACGGTTACCTCTGAGAAATTCATCAATTCCCATCCGTTTTTTCCCTTCAAGTTGTAGCTCCGTAATGCGGAGCGTAAATCCGCTTTCCTGTTTGCCCAAAAATGACTGATTCTCATCAGTAGCCTGAGGGACAATTTCAGTAGTAAATACTTTGAGGTTTTTTCCGTTGAAGCTTGTCCATGCTGCAGGATACGGACTTAATCCGCGCACATGATTATGTATGTCCTTAATCTGCATTGACCAGTCAATTTTACAATCTTCTCTGAAAATTTTAGGCGCAGATTTCAGATTTTCCATAGGTACCTGATCCTGTGATTGTAGCTTCAACGAGCCATCAGCGGTAGCTTGTACTGTTTTAAGGACAAGTCCTGATCCGGCGAGCATGAGCTTATCATGGAGTGTTCCGGCATTGTCCTCAGGATGGATGGCTATCTCTTCCTGAAAAGCAAGATCCCCTGTATCTATTTCCTGTTTGAGGAAAAAAGTAGTGACTCCTGTTCGGGTTTCTCCATTCATGATCGCTCTGTTGATCGGGGCAGCTCCGCGATATTGCGGTAATAGTGAAGCATGGAGATTGAATGTCCCCAGGCGGGGCATATTCCAGACAAGCTCCGGAAGCATCCGGAAAGCCACTACAATTCCGAGATCCGGCTTGTAAGAGGATAGCTCTTCCAGAAAGACCGGATTTTTCAGCTTTTCGGGCTGAAGAACTGGTATCCCGTGCTTAATAGCCATGAGCTTCACCGGTGTCTGATGCAATTGCAGACCACGACCTGCCGGTCTGTCGGGAGCTGTGATAACAGCCACCACGTTCCATCCGCTGCTGATGAGTATTTCGAGAGAAGGTACTGCAAAATCAGGCGTCCCCATGTAAACAATTCTTAGGGACGGATCTGGTATTAGATTCATGGTGCAAATTTAGTAGGCATGATTTTAGATTTTCGGAGGCTTTACAATGTCGTAACTTTGTAAACAAAAATCAGAGGATTTTATCACGAGTTTCGGATAGCTAGTTCTGTCCGGATTGAAATATGAGCATACATTCCCACCTTAGCAAAAACTGGATACTAAAAGCAGCCGCATCAGATGATATATTTGATCATCTGGCAGAGGAAGTAAAGCAGAGCAGTGAGAAATGCTATAAGGATGAGATGATCGTCAGACTGCTGGCACAGAACAATATCAGATCAAAATCGGAGGCTCAGGAGTATTTCAAACCCAGCATCAAAGGACTAAATGATCCGATGCTAATGAAAGGAATGCAGCTGGCTGTTGACCGGATCAAGAAAGCGATTGATAATCAGCAAAATATCAGAGTGTATGGAGATTATGATGTGGACGGTACTACTGCCGTAGCGCTGGTTTACTCTTACCTCAGGAACTTTACAACTCATTTGGATTATTACATTCCAGACCGATTCAAGGAAGGTTATGGAATATCACGGCAATCTATTGATGACGCTGCCGAGAAGGAGTTTGACTTAATCATCGCGCTTGACTGTGGAATCAAATCAGTCGAGCTGATTGATTATGCTAATGAAAAGGGGATTGACTTCATCATTTGTGATCACCACGTTCCGGGGGATGTTATTCCAAAAGCGATAGCGGTATTAAATCCAAAACAGACGGACTGTGAATATCCTTATAAAGATCTATCAGGCTGTGGAATCGGATTCAAGCTAATACAGGCACTGGATCGGGTGCTTGGTAATACGCTGAAGATTGAAGATTATATAGACTTGACTGCCATCAGTATAGCCAGCGATATTGTTCCTATGACGCGCGAGAACCGCATACTTACCTATCATGGATTAGACATTATCAACCAGAAGCCGAGACCTGCCATACAGGCAATGATGGAAAGCGGAGCGTTCCGGAAGCCTGTCAAAGCCAATGATCTGGTATTTAGAATTGGTCCCAGAATCAATGCAGCCGGAAGAATGGATCGCGGAGCACTTGCAGTAGATATGCTTATTGATCAGGATCTGAGCAATGCCAAAGGTCTGGCAGCCGAGCTGAATCGGAACAATAGCAACCGTCAGCATACAGACCGGGATACCTTCACCCAGGCGCTGAAAATGATCGAGGAAGATCAGACGTTCAAAGACAAGCGCTCAACGGTTCTGTTCTGTAAAGACTGGCACAAGGGTGTGATTGGTATCGTCGCATCAAGACTCATAGAGATATACCACCGTCCGACTGTATTACTAACAGAATCAAACGGATTTGCGGTGGGTTCCGCACGGAGCGTCCCGGGATTCAGCATATACGAAGCCCTGTCGAGATGCTCGGATCTTTTGGTCAATTGGGGAGGCCACCAGGCCGCAGCCGGACTGACCGTGAGGATGGAGGATGTGGAGCTGTTTACTCAGCGCTTTGAGGAAAGCGTAGCAGGACATATTGATCCAACGCTATTGCTTCCTTCTATTGAATATAATCTTGAGGTACCATTTACGCATCTGAAGGAAGATTTCTGCCGTTTCCTGGAAATGTTCAGTCCGTATGGGCCCGAGAATCTGAAACCCGTGTTTGTAACACGGAATATCCGGCCTGTTTTTCCACCGAAAGTAGTGGGAAATAATCATCTTCAAATGGCTATAGGTACCAGCCGTGAGGATTATCAGAATGCCATCGGATTTGGAATGGGTCACATGATTGACCGTATCTCTACCAGAGATCATCTGGATATCTGCTACACCATAGAACCCAATGAGTTTCGGGGAAAATATGAGCTGAGCCTTCAGCTGCTTGATATCAAGCATTCTACTGAAGCTGTGCCTGCTTAAAGGACAGAAAGCCCGAATCTGGCCTGCATTGCAAGCAAATCTTCCATAAGGCCTGAGGAAATCTCGATACCCTTGCTTAAACGGAGTTGGGAAGTCCGGTATTCTGGTTCTCCCGGAATCAGAACTTCTTCCACACCTTCTTTAGGAGGAATCGCTTTTACACCCTCAATCCACTTTTCAATACGCTTGTTATAGTCAGATATTTCCATAAAGGCATCGATGGAAATCGCGCCGAACCAGTGGCCTATGCCCTCTCCTACTGTCTCCGTTTTATTGTCTAAAAAAGGGACAAATGGCGGAACCCATGATCCGAAATTAGCTCCCGTGAGTACACCGGAAAATATATCTACTACTGAGGCCAGTGCATATCCTTTGTGATAGGAGTGGTCAGAATCGCTACCCAGCGGTAGCATAGTTCCTCCGGATTTTAATACCAGCGGATCCGTAGAGGAATTGCCATCTATATCCTGTGCCCATCCTTGTGGAATCGGCTTTCCGGCACGATGGGCTACTTCGAGCTTTCCGTTTGCTACTACCGATGTAGCAAGATCGGCCATGATAGGCTGATATTTTCCGGCAGGAATAGCATAGCACATCGGATTTGTACCCAAATATGGCTTCGTAGCTCCTGCAGGCGCCATTAGAGGAGAGGCATTCGTCATCGCAATAGCGATCATATCTTCTCCCATAGTATTGAGACAATGCGCCGCACCAATTCCGAAATGGGAGGAATTTTTCACGCCGATCCACGCCGATCCACATTGACGTGCTTTATTGACTGCGATTTCCATTGCTTCTTTACCGATCCAAAGCCCCAGGCCAGCGTCAGCATCTATAAGAGCTGTAGCAGGACGTTCGCGAATTATTTTGGGCTGTGCTCTGGGATTGATTCTCTTGAGGTCAATCAGGCGGATGTAGCTGGCCAGACGTGCACATCCGTGAGAATCTATTCCGCGTAAATCTGCCTGTATGAGCGTATGAGCTGACTCCAGCGCAGCATACTCGGGAAATCCCAGGGACGAGAAAACCTGATACATAAACGACTCAAGCGTATCAGCGGGAACAAAAGTGGAGGAAGTATTCATAGGAATTAGTGGCCAAAGTTAAGTACATCAGCCAGATGCATGCACTTGATGCTCAGTTTATGGGCGTTGATATAGGTTTGTAGCTGCATGAGGCAGATATAATCAGTAGAGATAATATAATCTACCTGAAGGCGTTGCGCCTCAGCAATCTTTTTTTCTGCCATGACGGTGGAGAGCTTTTCAAACTCAACCGAAAAGGTATTTCCAAATCCGCAGCACTCTGACTGATTATCGGCTTGAAGCAGTTTCAATCCTTTGACTTGAGATAGCAGCAGATGTGGTTCATCACGGATACCGGCTTCTCTAAGAGCATAGCAGCAGTCATGGAAAACGGCGCTGCCTTCAAACCTGGATTGCGTATCGGTTACTTTCAGCTCATGTACCAGGAACTGGCTTAGTTCAAATGTTTTGGATTGCACGGACTTTAGCTTCAGATGTAAGGAACTGTTGCTAAACATTTCTCCGTAATAGTTTTTTACCATGGAAGTACAGGCTCCTGCAGGGCAGACGATACTTTTTCCGGAGTCAAAGTCGCGGATCCACTTTTCTGCAACGGGACGCGTAAGCTCCTTTTGTCCTTTTGTCCATGCCAGATGCCCGCAACAGGTCTGTTCGGGATTATAGTGTACTTTAGTCCCCAGCCGTTCTAACAGCCTGACCATGCTCCAGGCAATTTGCGGAGCAAACTGGTCAATAAAGCATGGGATAAATATTTCTACTTCAGAGCTCACGGCAAGCGGAATGAATTTCAAATTTCCACAAAATATGCAAGATTAAGGAATCAATAATTTTAGGCCTTATCCCTAAACCATAGAAACGAAAAAAGAACTTTTACAACGATAATTACATTTGTGCTATACCATAACAATTAGCTCACATTCACAATGGAAAACATCTATAAATTTGCTAAAAGTACCCTGAAAGTGTTCAGGGATCTGTTCATCCCTAATTTAAGGCCGCAACAGATCTATAAGAATCACGTCAGGTACTATTAGAAAAAGGCAGTATATAACCAGTATCTGTCAGTTTCCAATTGTAAAGGCATAAGCGCATGGCAGTATTGAAAATTATAGAGTTGATCCAAAAAGCTCCATTTCCCGTGATTAATCGTATTAGTACGTCTGATTTGATACCTCAAGAGCAGGAGGTATTGTCAAATTCTCTAAAGCCCGAGTCGTCTATTCATGTGGCATT
>JBBRLW010000182.1:0-5172 GCA_038231115.1 Bacteroidia bacterium | reverse complement strand
ATACGGGTTCAGAAAGCTCTGTTACTGTTAATAAAAAATACGGAGATAAATTCCATGCGCCGCTGGGGCTGGATGTCTTCTTTGATTATGAAGAAGCACTGGCTCATGCCAAAGCTGTAGGGAAACCTCTGCTGCTTGATTTCACAGGGCATGCCTGTGTAAACTGCCGTAAAATGGAGAATCAGGTGTGGTCACGTCCGGAGATTTTGGCACGGCTTAATTCGGAGTTTGTTATCGTCTCGCTTTATGTGGATGATAAAACAGATCTGCCGGAGTCAGAACGGTTCATCGGAAAAAGCTCCGGAACAAAAATCAAAACGTTGGGCGCGAAATGGGGCGACCTTCAAGCGGCGCGCTTTAACACAAATGCACAGCCGTACTATGTTATTGTAGATCATCAGGGAAATTCAATTGCAGGCTCTGCTTCTTATGACCCGGATGAGGCAATATTCCAGAGCTTTCTTAACAAAGGCGTAAGTAACTTTAAGTCCGGAGCTACTAAATAAATGTCGGAAAGCATCAGGACATATTTTTCAGATGCCCGGAACCTGCTTGTCCAGTTTATGGCAGATGAGTCGAATTTTGAGCGCATTGCAGAAGCGGCGCGGATATTATCGGATGCTATCAGGACTGGAAACAAGATTATTGCCTGCGGGAACGGTGGATCTATGTCAGATGCAATGCACTTTGCGGAAGAGCTGACGGGTCGCTATCGGGGAGATCGGCAGAGCCTTGCGGCTATTGCCATCAGCGATCCGGCGTATTTGACGTGTGCGGCCAATGACTATGGATATGATCAGGTGTTTTCACGCTTTATTTCCGGTATGGGAAAATCGGGCGATGTATTGGTTGCGATCAGTACTTCGGGAAGCTCGGAGAATGTGATCCGTGCGGCAGAGATGGCGCGCAGCATGGAGATGAGGGTCATCGGATTGACGGGAAAATCAGGGGGCAATCTGGCTCTGCTGTGTGATATTGAGCTTCGGGCACCGATGTCAGAGTATGCGGATCATGTGCAGGAGCTGCATATCAAGATCATCCATGCTCTAATTCTTGAGATAGAGCGGCATATCGTCAGGTAGATTAGGCTAAATTTCCTAACACCTATACATTATATCTTGCTGCTGATTCCGTAGCTGATTTGCTTTTCCTGTAATTTTGTGGTTGATAATAATCGCATCATCATGGAAAATATTCAGGATATACTTCATAGCCTCCATATACAGGCAGAAAATACAGGCAGCGCTACTGGAATGAACTGGCTATCAGCTGATTCATCAACGGAGCGCATATCCTCCTACTCACCGGTGGATGGCAAGCTGCTGGGAAAAGTTAGTATCACTACCGAATCAGAATATCATCATATTGTAGAAACAGCGCAACAGGCATTTCTGAGCTGGCGCAATCTTCCTGCGCCCAAGCGGGGAGAAATAGTCCGGCAGATTGGAGAGAAGCTCCGGGCCAAAAAGGCTCCGTTGGGGGCATTGGTCAGCTATGAGATGGGAAAAAGCTATCAGGAGGGTCTGGGAGAAGTACAGGAGATGATTGATATCTGTGATTTCGCCGTTGGCCTGTCACGTCAGCTGTATGGATTGATGATACAGTCTGAGCGTCCGGATCATCGTATGTATGAGCACTGGCAGCCTCTGGGTGTGATTGGAATTATTAGTGCCTTTAACTTCCCTGTGGCTGTATGGAGCTGGAATGCAATCCTGGCAGCAATATGCGGAAATACCTGTATCTGGAAGCCATCAGAGAAAACACCGCTGAGCGCGGTGGCTGTTCAGCATATCATTGCCGAGGTAATTAAAGAAAACAATCTGCCGGAAGGGGTATTCTGCCTCATCAATGGGGATTATAAAGTAGGGGAGTGGATGGCTAAGGATGAGCGTATTCCGCTTATTTCAGCGACAGGCTCCGTGAGAATGGGTAAAAAGCTGGCTCCGGTAGTCGCAGAGCGTCTGGGCAGATCATTGCTCGAGCTGGGTGGAAACAATGCGATCATCCTTACTGAAAGCGCGGATCAGGATATGGCGCTGCGTGCGGTAGCCTTCGGTGCCGTGGGAACTGCCGGTCAGCGCTGTACAACTACGCGCCGCCTGATTATCCATGAGTCCATCTACGATAATTTTACGCAGAAGCTGGTCAATATATTCAATCAGCTGAAAATCGGAAATCCGCTTGAGGAGGGCGTGCTGGTTGGTCCGCTGATTGATAAGCTGGCGGTGGAAGCGTACTCTAAAGCTATTGTTCAGGCACAGGCTGAGGGCGGTAAATTGTTGACCGGAGGCAAAGTACTGGAAGGTTCAGGATACGAATCCGGATGCTATGTACAGCCGGCAATTATAGAAGCACGTCCGGAATACAAAATTGTCCAGGAAGAGACTTTTGCTCCGATATTATATCTGCTCAAATACAGCAGCTTTGATGAGGCCATCGGGATTCAGAATGGCGTGCGTCAGGGACTTTCCTCTTCCGTATTTACAATCAACATGCGCGAAGCAGAGGAGTTTTTATCGGTAAGGGGATCGGATTGCGGTATTGCGAACGTGAACATCGGCACCTCGGGTGCGGAAATAGGCGGTGCCTTCGGTGGAGAGAAAGAAACGGGAGGTGGTCGCGAAGCCGGAACAGACTCCTGGAAGGCATATATGCGCCGCCAGACGACGACCATCAACTACGGTAATACGCTTCCTTTAGCGCAGGGAATCACGTTTACCGTTTAGAGCCTGTCCAAGAATTTTATAAAAGCTTATTTGGATGCTTTTCGCGCCACCCAGCGTTGGATTTTTGAACGTAGAAGCGCTGCTATGTCCTTCAAAGCCCGTCTGGGCTGACACCAAAATCATCTCAAATGCGCAAATAAAATTCTTAGACAGGCTCTTATTTTACTTTCTCAAAAGTATATTTTCAAAACTGACAAGATAATATCCGGGCAAACGTTGTTAGGGTGAATCGTTTTGCATATAATTTGTAATTTGCTACTGTCAGAAGGGCCGCATTCAAATTTTCCTGCTTTTCTATACTTATAGCCAACTGCTCTGCTCATTATGCCACGCTTTAGAACATATATTTTTCTGGCTCTACTGATTTGTCTGTATCTCAAAGTGGAGTCTCAGACGCAGTTTGACCGTGTTTTCAAGGATAATATCCGGACGGTGCAGTTTTATAACTCGAGTGTGCAGAACTCTTATCCGATGATGCAGCTGGGCGCTGAATCTGTCCGTTTGCAGTTCGATGATGTTACCGGCAAAGCACGTGACTATCAGTACTCGGTGATGCAGTGCGATGCTGAATGGCAGCCGACGCAGCTTTTCCGTACCGATTACCTGACCGGACTGGCGCAGGACTATCTGAACACTTTTCAGCAGTCTATTTCTACCTATAAGAATTATGTCCATTATTCGCTTGAGTTTCCCAATCAGAATATGGGAATCAAGCTCAGCGGTAATTATATCCTGAAAGTATTTGAGGCGAATGATCCTTCGAAAGTGATTATCAGCCGGAGGTTTTACGTGTACGAAAATATCGTGTCGATTTCCGGAACAGTAAGCCGGCCTAATTTTCCGCGCTATGCCGGGACGCATCAGCAGGTAGCATTATCTATTGATATTGAGCAGGCACGGACAAATGATCCGTATAGAAGCCTCAGGCTTTTGATCCGCCAGAACTGGCGCACGGATAATGAAGTCCGTGACCTGAAGCCGCGAATTATAGAAGGGAATAATCTCATCTATAATTATGATGAGGAGATGCTCTTTGAGGGCGGAAATGAGTTTCATCCTATTGATTTACATGATGTTAGAATGCGGGGATATGGGGTCAGATATTTTACCCTTGACTCCAATTACTCGGCTACTTTATTTGAGGACGATGACCGATCCGGTCAGGTCTACACCAAATGGATAGACCAGAACGGTCAGTTTACCGTCAATGTCAGTAATCGGGACAATCCGGGCAATGAGGCGGACTATATCTGGACATTTTTCCATCTCAAGGTTCCGCAGAAGGAAGATCAGGATGTATATGTGTATGGGGCGCTCAGCAACTGGCAGCTTGATTCCCGCTATAAGCTGACGTACTCAGGGCGTGACGGCGAGTATCAGGCGGCTATTCCTTTAAAGCAGGGATATTATGACTTTACCTACGCCACTTTCAACAAGACAACGAAGGCCTTTACACTCAGTACTTTTGATGGCAATCACTGGGAGACAGATAATAATTATACCGTCCTGATGTACATGCGTCCTATTGGTCAGAATTATGATGTCATTGTCGGCAAGGCGACCTTCAATAGTCAGCAGACCAAGTAAGCTGGAAATCAAACTCAGATGTAGGACATAAAAAAAGCGCCTCCTTTTTGGGAGGCGCTTTTTTATTATATGGATATTCCAGCTTAGTTTCTCACTACTCTGAACGTGCTGATTCCGTTTCCGGTGATGACCTGAATCATATAGATTCCGGTCGGCTGATTAGCGAGATCAAACTGCTCGGTAGCGTTGATCGCCTTACGGTTTTCGATAAGCTGTCCGTTGATGCTCAGGACACGGATCTGCGCTCCGGCATTGGGCATCGTTACATTAAGCAGTCCAGTGGATGGGTTCGGATAGATGCTGATCTGCGTATTCACAGAGGTAGCTACGGTACCAATGGCTGTATAGCTAACTCTCTGTAAAGTGATATCAAAAGGCGCATCTGCCAGGCGTGTGTTGCTGGATGCATCAGAAGCAATAACGTCCCAGATTAATGTGATGCTGTCACCAACTTTCAGACCTGCTGATTTAAGGATGGCATCCACAGAAGAGCGGGTGATATGTAGAAAAGTATCGGCACCCGAGTTATCGCTGGTTTTGCTAAATACTGGTGATTTGAAGTTACCTCCCTGATAGTCCAGGACGAAGTTGTACGTGGTAGCATTTATAGAACGGCTCCACACGAATTTGATGGTATCTTTTGATCCGCTGTTTGTTCTCAGGACAAATTTATCTTTAGGGCTTAGCAGATGAAATGATTTAATATTCAGCGCATTTGAGCTTCCAATCGTGTCTCCTGTTACAGTCACCATATCAAAGCGGAGTGTTCCGGTCGTCTTATAGGTCTTTGTTCCTGAAGAATCATAGGTTGTTTTGCCTGGAGCATAAACGGTTACGATTCTAAATCCGAAGTTTTTGT
>JBBRLW010000181.1:0-5174 GCA_038231115.1 Bacteroidia bacterium | reverse complement strand
TTCTCGAGGCTGTATTTGGCATAATGTCCGGTGGCTATGAACTCACACTCAAGCATATCCGCACGTTTCAGAAGTGCCTGCCATTTGATGTGGGTATTGCACAGCACACAGGGATTTGGAGTTCTTCCGGCTATGTACTCCTCAATAAAATCGGAGATAACGTAGTCACCGAACTCTGAGCGTATATCGAGAATAAAATGATGGATTCCATGCTCCACGGCAATAGCGCGGGCATCGTTGATACTATCGAGGGAGCAGCATCCGGTTTCTTTCCCGGAACCTCCCGACGTCTCATAATCCCAGGTTTTCATCGTGATGCCGATGACCTCATATCCTTGTTCTTTCAGCATAATGGCCGCAACGGTGGAGTCAATTCCGCCGCTCATGGCCACCAATACTTTTCCGTTTCTACTCATTGATTGAAAGTCAATTGTGAAATCCCAGTATTTGGGCAGGAAGGCTACTCAATATCCGTGCTAAGTCGAAACCTGACCACGCGGTTATTGTCGCGGTCGGCTACAAATACCGTCTTGCTGAAATAACATACGCCGCTGGGATGGTTGAATTGGAAGGGTCCTGCACCATGTCCACCGAAGGAAACAATAATCTGACGGGTTCTGCGGCTTCCGGCAGGTGGATTAACCCCCTCAAATCCGGCAGAAGTAAACTGATACAAAGAATCCTTGGCGGCATCTACCACGAAGAAATATCCGGTTACATCAGGAGCGACATAGATATCCTGAGGGTCAAGGAAGCGGTAGGGATCGAGCAGGAATTTTCGGGCTTTGGTGGTATCGTAATTCAGGAGATAGGGATTCTCGACGTAAGAAGTCCCGGCATCCGGATCTACCTGTTCCTTGATATATAATACCGGATACTCGAAGCTATCGCGGCGGTAATAGCGCGACTGAGTGATGAGAAAGTCATGTGAGGGGCTTACTCCGTTGATGAGCTGCGGAGGACCGGTAAAGCTTGCCAGTCCGCTAATGGAAACGGCTGAGCGAAGGGATGGCTGCGAGGCATTGAGTCCGTTGGCATAGCCGGTGTTGCGTCCGTTGGGATCAAAAAACAGAATCGTATTATCAGGGAAAGCAGTCGAGTTATTATCGTTAACCACACCGGTACGGGCAACATAGAGGACATTATCGGCGCGGGTAGCGAGTCCGGTGAACTCTACCTGCTCGTCCTGTGCGCGGAGTCCGATGCTTTTGCGGGAATAATCATCAAAAGGATGAATGATGGTATCAATGCAAATCGGATGTAGTGTTCCGGTCATCTGATAATGGAACACAGCGGGCAGGCTCCAGTTGCGTCCGTTGATCATGGTATCAATACGCCCGATGACGTAGGTATGGATGCGCCTGTCCTGTACTACTTCTTTGGCGCCCTTGATACGGATGGTATTCTGAATTGATCCGCGTAGATCCATGATGTTCAAACCATTGTCATCAACTACATAGACCAGCTCATCATAGCCTACATATACATCTACCGGATGGGAAAAGAAATTCCATACCGGATTTATAGGTACATACCCGACCTGAGAAGGGATCAGGTTCGGATCGATGGATCCTTCCTTAAAAATATCCTTGATGGTATCGTCCTTTTTCTTGCCGAGCAGAAAATCACAGGAAGACAGGCAAAGTGCCAGGCATCCGAGCATTAAGAAGCTCAAAATGCTATATACATTGTTCTTTTTCAATCTCATGTTATTTAAGGCCGATGGCCAGAGTGATTCTGTGAACATCACCGAGGTACTGGCGGTTCTGATAGCCATAATCTACACGGATGCGTCCGAAGCTGCGGGGTGCCTTGACTCCGAAACCGAAGCTCGGAATCTGATTGTCTCCCCTGCCTATTTCATAGCCTGTCCGGACAAATATCAGGTTATGGATGGCGTACTCTACGCCGAGTCCGAAGGTTTCGGCATTATCCGTCGGGTGATTCAGCTGTATGGCCGTGTTGATGATGTTATCCGGGTTAATCGTCCATTTCTTGGCCAATCCTACGCGGAAGGTGGCCGGTACAGACACCGACTCATAATTGCTGACTTCCTTGACACCCGTCATATTCAGACGCTTGAGCTTTCCATCCGGAGTAACATTGACTCCGAAATTATTGATTCCTACTGAAAATTTCAGATCTTTCCAGCCTACATTGTACTGGAAGCCGAAGTCGAAAAGGACGTTGTTTGTAACTACTCCGCTGATACCTTCGCGGCTGTATTTGCCCGAGAGTCCGAAGCTGAACTGATCAGTCAGCACCTGAGCATAGGTCAGTCCGATAATCGAGCTGTTTACGGAATAGGTCTGTCCGGTACCTCCAGGCTGATACTCGGTCGTAACCGGCATATTTCCGGAGTTTAATGAAAGCACCTGCAATCCCCAGGCGCGGTACGGAGATTTCCGCCATACGGCACCCGCATACGACAGATTAACGCCGGCAAAGTATCCGGTATATCCTACCTGAAAGTTGTATTTCAGGGAATCCTCAATGCGGGTAATTCCCGCAGGATTCCAGTATAGTGCTGATACATCGTGGACATCGGCATGGACGGCGCCGCCCATTCCGGCAGAGCGTGCATCTGGCCATACTTTCAGGAACTGAAATCCGGTAGTCCCCACGCGTGAGCCTCCAAAAGAAGGTAATACGGACTGGCCTGATCCTTCAAGAAAAAGCCCGGCAGACAGAAAAATGGCTAAAAATAGCTTTAAACGCATTATCCTGCAAAATTACGGATAAAGGATGGCTTTGTACCGCGGGAATTACGGATGCTGACATTGTTAAAGGAAAGTTAATGTTGCACAGGCTCGAATCCCTCCTCCCCCTTTAATCGCCCGGAAGAGACTTGACTGTAATCTGTCCGAAACAGTCGTGGTGGAACATATTGGGATCCTTTATCTGATGCGTTTTAACTTTATCCTGATGGGGCGGCGCCTGCATGACAGGTTTTCTGCTGGCATCTCTATATGGAACTTCCCAATAGTCAAAGCCGAGAGCTGTGGCTCCACAGTAGCTTGTATATCCCTTAGTTAGCATGGGGATCGTATAATCGAAGTCAGAGGCATAGCGCATCAGGCAGTCGTCCTTTCCGCTGATATTCCCGATGCGGGTAGAGTCGCCCCGATTCAAATTCTGGTCTTTATTGTGATGGGAGATGTTGACATAGTGCCCCATCTCGTGCCGCACTGTCATCGCCACCTGATTTTCAAATACAGCCGTTCTATCAGGTTCCTTAAAATTTTGACATCCTTTGTGTATGGTTCCCAGATATACTTCAACCTCTACAACGTATTTAAAAGGACTGGTTCCGTCGCTGTAATCCACGCCCTGAGAGATGCCATTACAGGCTGAATATTCTTTTGCACCATAGGCTACTCCGGCAGCCCAGTCGCCACCGCCGAAATCACAATAGGCCCGGTCACCATCGCTCTTTAGTAGTACCGCAGCATATTGACGGGCATAGTAATAGTCATCTACCTTATTGAAATTTACAACACGATGCAAGCGGTTGAGCTTGTCATTCATCATCAGATGCAGCTGCGTCTGATTCAGGTAATGCCAGGTAAGATGCGATGGATTGGCCGATTCATAATATTTCTGAAAAAGATCATCTTTATCATATATGAATGCGTCTTTTTGGTCAGGATCGGTTCTCTCATGCACGAAACGCTTTTCCGGCTGTGTCTCTTTAGGCTTCTGGATAGCAAATCCGCGGTACTCTTCAAAGAGGGTATAGCCATCTCCATTGTCCTTTTGCTTCGCAGGTTTGGAATCGTCATCCCAGAGGAGATCATGTCCGGAGAGGTAGGTATGATTATCTTTTTCCCATTTGTCGGCAATTTTGTTATCGTTCTGGTCATACGGAATAGTCAGATACTCCCCTGATTTCCAGTTATAATAGGGTGCTGCAGGAGGGAGTATGGATCCGTTATCGAGAACCACATCGGCCTTAAGCCGTCCGTAAGCAGCATAGTCCATACAATTGATAACTACAAATCCCATCCGTCCCATGTTGGGCTTGGTCTGTGCTTTTTCGTCGCTTACATCACTCTCAAAATACTCATCTGTTTTGAGGGTATCGGCAAAGCGCAGATCAGGCTTTATATCCGGGGAAGATGTATAGGCAGGATAATTATTGCAGAATCCCGGGTACTTGCTGACCTTTTCCAGATACCAAGTGACCGTATAGCTTCCGGTATATAGCTTGGACGTATCGTTCTTTTTCCAGACCACTACCTTGAATTTACGGGAGCGGTCTCCCTTGTCATCATTGGTGTAATCTACTTTGGGACCCTTCGGAATCCACTTTTCATAGTCCCAGTTGATGGGTACTATGCAGGCCTGATATTCCTGCTCCGGCTCTCCGATGGTGGCTATTAATGATCTGATGGTAATGCTTGTTTCCTTGTCTCCTTTTTCTTCTACTGTGCTGTTATGGTGAATAATATATCCGGTGGGGGTTTTTGTAATGGTACAAATTCCTGTATTATCCTGCCCAGGTAAAGGCTTTTTATTGTCAGGGAGAATTGCCTTGGATACGTCGTTAGCAAAGCTAAATCCTACGCCCGATTTAACATTGGCAACAGGGGCAGACGGCGATTTATCGCCTTTGCTGTGGCCAGTGTAAATCGTCTTAAACCTGGCGCCTCCTCCAATGCCGGCAATGTTGGCATTCCGATCATAAGTAAAGGTAAATAAGGCATCCGTAGGAACGGAAGACATTGGGCTGGAAGAGTTCGAGAAGTCCCGGGCGGTGGTTCGTTCGTTGAATCCGATACTTGCCTTGAGTGAGCTGTCAAGGGCTTTGGCTGTCGGGGTGCCTGTCTGGATGAAGATTGTATTGGCCTGGGTAACCATCGTCGCCTTATTGGTGCTACCCGTAATGCTGCTGTGCCTTTCCACTGATAGATTATCAGATCCATTTTTTGTAAAACTCTCGGTATAGCTAAACTGGATAGCTACGGTCGTAGTATCTCCTTTGGGAAGCACGGGCTTGCCTGTAATACCGTATCCTGAGGATACATTGTGCTGCTTGAGTACCGCCTGGGTGATGGAGTCCCGGTAGCGCAGTACCTGCTGTGGAGTCATGTGCCTGAAATCCGGCTGCTGTGCCAGCACCTGAAGCGCAGGAAAAATCAGGCTCAGGAAAGTAAGCGTTCGGAGTAATATAG
>JBBRLW010000180.1:0-5229 GCA_038231115.1 Bacteroidia bacterium | reverse complement strand
TCCTGATTATGGCGTGGCTCACGCTGCCGATGAAGCGATTGAGTTAGCCAATCAGGTGGGATATCCCGTGCTGGTACGTCCGAGCTATGTCCTTGGTGGAGAGGGGATGCGTATCGTAATCAATGACCAGGAGCTTGAAGAGACGGTGATCAAGCTTCTCCGTAGCATTCCGGGCAACAGAATCCTCATAGATCACTTTTTAGATCGCGCCGAAGAAGCCGAAGCAGATTGTCTTTGTGATGGCGAGGACGTGTTTATCATGGGAATTATGCAGCATATTGAGCCTGCAGTGATTCACTCCGGTGATTCATTTGCTGTATTGCCGCCTTTCAGCTTCTCGGAAAATGTAATCACGCAGATTCGGGAAATTACGCGTCAGGTAGCTCTTGCGCTAAACATTCGCGGACTGATGAATATCCAGTTCGCCGTTAAAAATGAAAAAGTATATGTCATAGAAGCCAACCCGCGTGCTTCCCGATCTATGCCTTTTATCTGCAAAGCCTACGGAGTTCCATATCTTAATATTGCCACAAAGATTATTCTGGAGCAGGCTAAATTATCCGATTTTCAACTCGAAGGAAAGCTCGAAGGCTATGCGATCAAAGAGCCTGTATTTTCATTCGATAAATTTCCGGGCGTCAATAAAGAATTGGGTCCTGAAATGAAATCCACAGGCGAGGCCATCCGTTTTATCAAAGATCTCAAAGATCCCTACTTCAGGAATCTCTACAATGAGAAGTCCATGTATCTCAGCCAGTAATCCTAATGCAATAATCCCAGGAGATAGGTACCATATCCGCTTTTCTCCAGCGGTGCGGCTATCGTCCTGAGCTGATCTGCGTCAATGAATCCCTGACGGTATGCAATCTCTTCAATACATCCGATCTTTAGTCCCTGCCGCTGCTCAATTACCTGGACAAAATTTCCTGCTTGCATAAGCGACTCAAATGTACCCGTATCCAGCCAGGCAGTTCCTCTGCTGAGTACCTGTACTTTTAATCTCTTCTGTTCAAGATATACCCTGTTTACGTCCGTTATTTCATATTCTCCTCTTGCAGATGGTTTTAACTCCGCAGCAATATCTACTACCGAGTTATCATAGTAATATAATCCGGGCACCGCGTAATTACTTCGGGGAGATTTGGGCTTTTCCTCAATACTGATGGCCTGGAAATTATCATCAAACTCTACCACTCCATACCGCTCTGGATCAGACACATGATAGGCAAAAATAATCCCGCCTTCAGGCTCCTGACATTCTTTTAGCGACCTTTCTAATCCTGCCCCGAAGAATATATTATCTCCCAGCACTAAAGCTACGCTACCATTCCCGATAAATTCTTTCCCAATCACAAAAGCCTGAGCCAACCCGTTTGGAACCTCCTGCACCGCATAGCTGAAATTACAGCCTATTATACTCCCGTCTCCTAATAGCCTCTGAAACTGAGGCATATCGTGAGGTGTAGAAATGATGAGAATATCCCTAATCCCTGACATCATTAGGATGGACAGCGGATAGTAGATCATCGGCTTATCATAAACAGGCATAAGCTGCTTGCTTGCCGCTAAGGTTATCGGATGCAGGCGCGTACCTGATCCCCCAGCCAGTATTATTCCTTTCATCTGTACTATAATCGAAAAACCCGCAAATTAGGACTTTTGCCGATTATGACATTTTATTTTAGGATGCGTTAAACTATTGAGCGTAATTTGTGTCAGAATAGAAAATTTGACTGAACGTACAATGAAAATGAGATTAATTTTACTCGCAGCAATTATGCTTTTAGCAGGAAATGTTTCCCAGGCGGCCTATAAATCGGTTACTATCGGAAGCATAAAACCGGTGAACAGCCAGGGAAGAGCGCTCCATGATGGCGATACTGTCATTATTCAGGGAATTGCCCAAAGTCCTAACCTGCTCCCAGCAGGCGGCGGCCCGGGCGGTGGAGGGATACTTTTCTCATTAGCTGATACTTCCGGATCAATAATGATTTTTATAACCAGCCGTACTTACTCACGTGGTAAGCCTGCGATTGGAGATGAATATAAAGTCAAAGGAATTGTACATCAATATACCAACTCATACGGATTCCCAAGAACTACAGACTCTACAGGTTGGTTAAGCGTGACTGTTGCCGGAAAAACGGATTCAATTGGTCTTGTAAGTCAGGCCAATGCAGTCAATGCTTCGAAAATTATCACCAAGTATAAGGAGAAATATGAATCCGAGATTGTGCAGCTTGATTCAGTAAGACTGAAAAATCTTAAGTCATGGGTTCCTAATACCTCTTTTACAAGCTCATCTACCGGATTTGCTCTTGTAGTTGTACAAAATGCAGCGAAAGATTCATTCGTATTAAGAATACCGAACTCCATCGTTATGACGCTTGTGGCTCCCAATGGACTATTTACCGTTCGTGGAATCATGTCTCAATGGGATAGAAAAGCACCATTCACTTCAGAATATCAGCTAATTCCAAGGGATACTTCGGATTTCACCATCCTCACTTCTACACCTACTCCAATCACGAAGATTGTGGATTCAAAATATACCGATCCAATAACAGGAGCGGAAGACTCGGCAGGTGTGTACAAGGTTCTTCGTGGAATCGTTCAAAGTCCTAATTTCACTTCAACAGGTCTTAGCTTTTCCATCTTTGATAATACCGGAAATATTGAGGTAAGCCTTCCCAATGGAAACTTTGGATACACTCCGACTGTAGGCGATTCCGTAGAAGTCAAAGGAGATATTGTCCAGATTAATACGCAGGGATTTGGTTTCCCGCAATCAACCGGATGGACAAACATAATTATCAAAGACCTGAAGATTCTCAACTATAATAATGCAGTCAAAGCGCCATTAAAGGTGACGGCTCTTGATGAGAAAAATGAATCCAATCTTGTAAAGCTTACTACATATACTCTTAAGAACCCTGCTCAGTGGGATACGGCAAGCAAGAATCCGAAAAATCCAAAGACTTCTATTACAGTTTCAATCCAGAATGCAAAAGGAGATTCCGCTTCACTGCTTATTCTCAAACAGGATTCATCTGCGTGGTTTAAGCCCACACCAACCGGATATTTTGACGTAATCGGTATAGAAGGCCAGGCAGATACAAAGGCGCCTTTACTTCAGAATTATTACCTGATTGCCCGTACATATCATGACATTATTCCAGTGAAAGTTTATCCTCCGCTTTTGAGCATTGTTCAGGTTCGTGGAAATGATATCAACGGCGCTTCCAATGCAGCAGCATCAAAAACAGCTTGTTATCTTCAGGGAATGGTGTACAGTGGAAACCTCAACCCAGCCGGAGGAACTTCCTTTTCAATTGAAGATAAAACAGGAGCTATTGTCGTGTTTTCAAATACGCCGATCACGGGTTATAACCCATCCATAGGTGATAGCGTACGCGTCAGGGGAACCATAGTTCAGTCATTTGGAATGCTGTTTATCCAACAGGATAGCGTGGGGATAATCAACCATACGGGCACACCTGTCAAAGCGAATGTAATCAGTTCTATTACAGAGGGAGATGAAGCCTATCACCGTCAATTGACTAATCTGAGAATGAATACTCCTTCCGAGTGGGATACAACACTGGCAGCTAACAAGTATGGTTTCTTTATTCACCTTACCGATACAGTGAATTCAACGCCTTTCCTTGCATACATAAGCCACTCAAATGATATGTATAAGAGGACACGTCCTTCCTCTGCGTTTAATCTCACAGGAATAATAGCCCAGAGAGATTCTACTTCTCCCTACACCGATAACTATTATATCATTCCAAGAGCCTATTATGATCTTGAGGTGATCAATGGTGTAGGCATTTTCGAGGCAGGCTCAGTCCATCAGTCTATTAAGCTATATCCTAATCCAGCTTCAGAAAAAGTGTATTTTGATATTACTGCAGCATCCACGGAGTCATTGAATCTTAATCTCTACAATGCTGCCGGACAGCTGATTCGCGCTTTATCCCCAGGATCTACTAATAGTATTTCTGCCATTGATCTGTCAGAATTGCCTAAGGGGATGTACATTCTGAGAGCTATAAGCCGCTCGGGTGCAATCAATGCAAGCAGTACGTTTATCAGAGAGTAATCTTTGATTCATATCTTATAAATAAGGGCGCCGCTATATGGCGCCCTTTTGTTTTAAATTTGTTCAAATTATCTATACATGTCTTTTTTTAAAGCTCTTTTAGCAAGCATACTGGGATTCTTTCTTTCCATTTTCCTCATATTTGTTCTTTTCATAGCTATAGGACTGGCATTCGCATCAGGTTCCAAATCGAAATCTGTAGTTACAGATAGCTCTATGCTTAAGATTGAGCTATCCGGAGAAATTCCTGAAAAACCGGACAATAATCCATTTGAAGCTTTCGGATCACTTGGTGATGAATTTTCCTCGCCAGTTTCCCTGAAGGAAATGCTTGAGGCCATTCATCACGCCAAAACCGATGACAAAATCAAAGGCATCTACATGGAAATGGGGATGCTAAACGCGGGATTGGCTACCGTTGAAGAAGTCCGAAATGCGCTTATTGATTTCCGCAAGAGCAAAAAGCCTGTACTCGCATATAGCGAGTTTTACAATCAGAAGAATTATTACCTCGCATCGGTTGCCGATAGTGTGTATCTAAACGACGTAGGACTTTTCACTTTTGCCGGTTTCCACTCAGAACAAATGTTCCTTAAAGGCGCCTTTGATAAGCTGAGCATAGAACCCAAGCTCATCCGTGCCGGTCGTTATAAAAGTGCCGGAGAAATGTTTGTCCGTGAAAACATGAGTGAAGCCAATCGTGAGCAGGTATCGTCCTACATCAATTCTATCGCTGCAGATTTCTACAATAAAATTGGTCAGGCACGCAAGCTATCGGGTGAGGATGTCGCCAAAATTGCCTCCGAAGCTTATATCCGTTTTCCTAAAGATGCGGTAAGGTATAAGCTGGTTGATAGATTATGCTATTACGATCATATCATAAATGTCATCAATCAAATCACGAAGAATAAGGATAAAAGAAAAGAAGCGCGGTTTACTTCGATTGATGATTATGTTTCCGGAATGGATAATGATACGGATGTCTCTCCGGATAAGATTGCTTTGATCTATGCCGTCGGAGAAATTGCTGGTGGACAGGGAGACGATAATTCCATTGGTTCCGATAAGCTCTCAGAATCCATCCGTAAAGCAAGGCTCGATGATAAGATTAAGGCGATTGTTCT